>JAZUOE010000210.1:0-31376 GCA_045604505.1 Ruminiclostridium sp.
GAATAGCAGAATATGTAAGAAATCAACTGCTGGAAGATTACACCGAAGACCAGATAACACTCAAAGAGTATATCGACCCGTTTACGGGTGAGCGAGAGAACAAAGGCAAATAAGAAAAGCCCCTGAAAGGGGCTTGCCTGAAAAATTATGCGGTTGGCAGACTATTCGGTGCGGTTGCAACCGCCGCCTGTAATAAGCCCTTACAGGGCTTGTGCAAGCCAACGGCTATGCCGGTGGGCTTGGCTACTTAGAAAGTTCTTCCCGCCAATTTTCAGGAAAGCCTATATGCTGCAGCTCCACAACATCGCCGTATTCCAGCATAAGCATTTCAAGCCGCATTAAAAAGGTTGACCTCCAGGTATCATCACGAGGAAAAAGCTCCTTTAAAATGATAATATGGTCATAAAGGGAATCTGTAAGAGGACGGGGATAATTAGGCGGCTGTTTTGGAGTAGAGTCCATTTTGTTTGCATAAAGGCGGTTATAATGGGCGCACATATTACGCAAATCCGAAAGGCAGTATATCCAGTCCTCCACACAGCGGTAAGGCAGCCCGTAGGCTTTATCGGCAATTGCTTTTTTGTCATCGGTTTTAAGGTCAGAGTAAAAGGTGTTGAGCATTCCAAAGCTGAAAAGCTCCATAATAACCCATAAGGGAAAGGCACCGCCGTATTTTCTCATGTGGTGGGTTACAAGCTCTTCACCTGTATTTGTTTCAACAAGCCTGTCGATTTTACCCGTAAAGTGTTTGTGGTTGTGGTGAACATCAAAACAAGACTCATTAAGATACCCAAGAGCGCCGTATTTTAAAGCATGATAGTTTGAAACGTGGGCACGAAGGGAGATTTCAACCTCTTCCAACACAGTCAGCATAAGGGAGCGGAGCAATCTGTCAAAGTCATACACTCTCATAACCTTGTTAAAGGTAGTCCCCTCACGATATTTTCCTTTATTTTCCAAGAAAATGGCAAAATAATGTACAAGGCGATAGTAGTTTATATTTTCAAGGACAAAATTTGACATTTCTTCATCTTCAATTATACAGCCTCTGCTTTTAATTTTTTCCAACTGTGCTTTTATAGTAGCCGGATTTTTAACACTTTTGTAGCCGTTTCCCATAGATAAAACCTGACCTTTCGCTGTACTATTTAAAGTATATACTTTTTATCTCTGTATGTCAATAGTGGACCGAATTTTAAAAAACTAATAAAAGATTAAATAAAACACGTGACAAATTGTGTTTTTTGTGATATAATATATAAGATATATGCCGCAAAGGGTTGCGGTAAGACTATTTTTTGAAAGGGTGAGCCGATGAATTACGAAAAATCCTGTGGCGCGATTGTATACAGGAAATTTCACGGCAATACAGAGATATTGCTCATCAGGCACATTAAATCGGGCTACTGGTCTTTTCCAAAAGGTCACGTTGAGGGCGATGAAACTGAGGTAGAAACCGCTATGCGTGAGATAAAGGAAGAAACCAATATTGATGTGCTTATTGATACGGGTTTCAGAGAAACTGTGTCATTTTCTCCTAGAAGGGATACAAGCAAAACCGTTGTTTACTTTGTTGCAAAAGCGCTTAACAGCGACACAAAACCACAGGCGGAGGAAATTTCAGAAATCCGCTGGGTTGAAATAGGACAGGCTTTGTCCCATCTCACTTATGACAATGACAAGCTGGTTGTCAGCAAGGCAAAGGCATTTATTGCGCTTATGAAGTGAAAAAAGAGGGTATCCATTTTTGTGGATACCCTGTTTTTATTTCATTGCCTCAATATTTTTTCTCATAAGAGAAACATAGGTTTCGCCGTTTTTTAAATCCTCGTCAGATATGCTGTGACATGAATGGAAAAGTCTAGTTTCTGCTCCAACTGCCTCTGCAACGGTATTAGCAACCTTTTCGGTAGAAAATTCAATATGATAAATAACGGTTGAATTATGCTCTTTTGCTGCCTCAATAAGCTCTGTCATTTTTGCCGCGCTTGGCTCGGTTTCAGATGAGCAGCCGGAGAATGCCGCATAATATTCTATGCCATAATCCTTTGCCATATAGAGAAAAGGAAACCTGTCCCCGAAAATCAGCGGTGCCGAAAGGCTGTCAGCCGCCAACTTAAGCTCACTGTCCAATGCCTCAAGGTCAGTGCAGAGCGTGTCATATCCATTCTTGTAAGTGGTAATGTTATCAGGGTCAGTATTGTTCATTGCCGCATATATAGCGTCGGCAATTTTTATTGCGTTTTTCGGTGAGGTCCATACGTGTTCGTCATATTCCTCGTGGCTGTGTTCATGATGTTCTTCATCTTCGTGGTGTTCATCACACAGCGGCTCTACATAATCCATCATTCGTATAACCACAACGTCGGTTTCAATGCTTTTCAGCATTTCATCAACCCATGCGTCACTTTCTCCGCCTGTGCAGATAAAAATATCCGCCTCGCTTATCTTTATCATTTCCTGTGCGGTAGGCTCGTATGAGTGGCTGTCCTGTCCGCCTGAAAGGAGCATTTCAGGAACAACCTGCCCTTGTGAAATCTGTCTTACAAAATCGAAGGGCGGGAAATTTGTGGTAATAATCGTTAAACCGTCATCTTTTTCGCTTGTGGCATTATTACAAGCGGAAAGGGATAAAATAAGTAAGCC
Organism: Ruminiclostridium sp.; assembly: GCA_045604505.1. Taxonomy (GTDB): domain Bacteria; phylum Bacillota; class Clostridia; order Oscillospirales; family Ruminococcaceae; genus Ruminiclostridium_E. Next base: position 2,647 of record JAZUOE010000210.1, read on the forward strand.
TGAAGAAATCAGGGCTGTAATTTTTTTAAGTAATTTCATTTTACCTGTCCTTTACAGTTGATAAAAATAATAATATCACTTTTCGCCATAAAAATCAAGCTGTAACAGAAAAAACACCCTTGCATAATACTGGAAAAAATGATATACTCATAAAGTATTCAAAAATCAGAAAAAGGAACATAATATATGAGAAAACTATTGAAACACCTGACAGGGAGCTACATGAAAGAAACTATCCTCGCTCCCCTTTTTAAAATGCTTGAGGCAATACTTGAGCTGTTAGTTCCCCTTGTTGTAGCGGCGGTTATTGATACAGGTATTGCAAACGGAGATAAAGGTTATGTTGTAAAAATGTGCCTTTTACTTGCAGCATTAGGCATTATCGGTCTTGGTTTTGCGGTAACAGCGCAGTTTTTTGCGGCAAAGGCGGCGGCAGGTTTTGCGAAAAATGTAAACGGAGCCTTATTTCGCTGTATTCAGAAATTCTCTTACGCACAAATTGATGAAAACGGCACTTCAACGCTCATTACCCGAATGACAAGTGACTTAAATCAGGTGCAGTCAGGTGTAAATCTTACCTTAAGACTGCTGCTGCGTTCTCCTTTCGTGGTTTTTGGAGCAATGATAATGGCATTCACCATTGATTTTGACATGGCACTTATTTTTGCCGGAGCAATCCCTGTTCTTGCGCTTGTAGTGTTTGGGGTAATGTTTGTTACAATCCCTTTGTACAATAAAGTACGTCAGCGTCTTGATATGGTACTTGGCAAAACCCGTGAAAACCTTACAGGTGTACGTGTTATCCGTGCATTCTGCAAGGAGCAGGACGAAATAAATGCCTTTGACAGTGAAAATTCTGCCCTTACCCTTGAACAGAAAAAGGTTGGCCGTATAGCGGCACTTATGAACCCTATGACCTTTGTTATAATTAATCTTGCTATAATTCTTCTTATACATTTCGGAGCAATCCGTGTTGAGGCGGGAATTTTAACACAGGGTGCGGTTGTGGCGCTGTATAATTATATGTCGCAGATACTAGTTGAACTTATAAAACTTGCAAACCTTATTATAAACATTACAAAATCCATTGCCTGTGGCAGAAGAATTGAAAAGGTGCTTGAAACTGAGGCAGGTCAGACTGACGGTATTGAAAAGAACGGCTTTGAAGGTTTCAAGTACGCAGTAGAATTCAGAAATGCGGCTTTGGTTTACCCTAAGGCTGCCGAAAAATCTCTTACTGATATTTCATTTACAGCCGAGCGTGGTTCAACAGTGGGAATTATCGGCGGTACAGGTTCAGGAAAAACCTCTGTTGTAAATATGATACCCCGCTTTTATGATGCGGCAGAGGGTGAAGTATTCGTAGACGGACTTAATGTCCGTGATTATGAAATTGAGGCATTACGCAGTAAAATAGGAATTGTGCCTCAGAAAGCGGTGCTGTTTAAAGGGACAATCCGTGAGAATATGAAATGGGGCGATGAAACCGCAACAGACGAAGATATTTTCAAGGCGCTTGAAATTGCACAGGCAAAGGAAATTGTTGAAAAGAAGGACGGCGGCCTTGACCATATAATTGAACAGGGCGGCAAAAACCTTTCAGGCGGTCAGCGTCAAAGACTTACAATAGCACGTGCCCTTGTAAAAAAGCCTGAAATACTTATTCTTGACGATAGTGCGTCTGCTTTGGACTTTGCAACTGACGCAGCTTTGCGTAAATCATTGAAAACTCTTGAAAATACTACAGTTTTTATAGTGTCACAGCGAACCTCTTCAATTCAACACGCAGACAAGATAATTGTGCTAGAGGACGGCGCGATTGTTGGCAGCGGTACCCATGAGGAACTGCTGAAGGATTGTGAAATTTACCGTGAAATTCACAACTCCCAGTTCAAAAAGGAAAGCGAGGCGGGACAGAATGGCTGAAAATAAAAAGGGCAGCTTAAAAGCCCTTAAAAAGGTTATGCACTATATAAAGCGGTACATTTTTTGGCTTATTCTGTCAGTGCTTATTGCTGCCGCAAGTGTTGCGGGAACCCTTTATATTCCTATTATTATAGGCGAGGCTATTGACTACATTATTGAGGCGGGTAATGTAAATTTTGAGGCCATACTTCCTCTGCTTATCCGTGTGGGAATTACAGCAGGTCTTACTGCTTTATGTCAGTGGCTTATGAGTGTTATCAATAATAAAGTGACATTTCAGGTGGTGCGGGATATAAGAAGTGCCGCATTCCGTAAAATTGAGGAATTACCCTTAAGCTATATTGACCGCCACCCTACAGGTGATATTGTCAGCCGTGTAATTGCTGATGCTGACCAGTTTGCAGACGGTCTTTTAATGGGCTTTACACAGCTTTTTACCGGAATAATGACTATAGGCGGAACTTTAGCCTTTATGCTGACTATAAACCCTTGGATAACATTGGTTGTAGTGGTGCTGACGCCTGTATCTTTATTTGTGGCAAAGTTTATTGCAAAGCGAACATACAATATGTTTAAGCTGCAAAGTGAAACAAGAGGCGAACAGACAGCCTTTATAGATGAAATGATAGGCAATCAGAAGGTAGTAAAAGCATTCGGCCGAGAGGACGAGGCAACAGAAAAGTTTGATGAAATCAATGCCCGACTTGAAAAAGCGTATCTTAATGCAACCTTCTTTTCTTCCCTTGTAAACCCCTCAACCCGCTTTGTAAACAGCCTTGTTTATGCGGGAGTAGGACTTACAGGTGCTTTAGCGGCAATAAGCGGCGGACTTTCCGTTGGTTCACTTTCTTGTTTTTTAAGTTATGCAAACCAGTATACAAAGCCTTTTAACGAGATTTCGGGAGTAATTACCGAGTTACAGAATGCCCTTGCTTGTGCGGCGCGAGTGTTTGAATTAATTGAAGAACCCTCACAGGTATCTGACGAAAACAACAAGGTGTTAGAAAATACAGACGGTGATGTTTCTCTTGAAAATGTCTGCTTTTCCTATGTTCCTGAAAAAAAGCTTATTGAAAACTTCAATCTTGTCGTTAAACCCGGTCAGCGTGTGGCAATTGTAGGACCTACAGGTTGTGGCAAGACAACCGTAATAAATCTGCTAATGCGGTTTTATGATGTTACTTCGGGAAAAATCTGTGTTGAGGGCATCGACATAAAGGAAATGACACGTAAGAGTTTACGTTCATCTTACGGAATGGTGCTGCAGGAAACATGGCTCAAGGCAGGAACAATCCGTGAAAATATTACAATGGGTAAGCCACAGGCGACAGAAGAGGAAATTATCGCTGCTGCAAAGGCATCTCATGCACACAGCTTTATAAAAAGACTTCCCAACGGCTACGATACAGTTATCGGAGAGGACGGCGGCAGCCTTTCTCAGGGTCAGAAACAGCTTTTGTGTATTGCACGTATAATGCTTTGCTTACCGCCTATGCTTATTCTTGATGAGGCAACTTCCAGCATAGATACCCGTACTGAAATAAAGATACAGGACGCATTTGCTCAGCTGATGAAAGGCAGAACCAGTTTTATTGTTGCTCACCGCCTTTCTACCATACGTGACGCAGACGTTATTCTTGTAATGAAGGACGGAAACATTATCGAACAGGGCAACCACACTCAGCTGCTTGAAAAGGGCGGTTTCTATGCCAACCTCTACAACAGTCAGTTTGCGGTATAACAGCTTGTCATAAAACAATAAATCACCTCATACATTGTGATGAGGTGATTATTTTGTCCGTAAAAAAAGCAGACAGACTTATTCTTCAGAAAGCGGCAACCTACGTTTTATCCACCGTATCGGGAGCCTTGTGTTCAATAATACTTATTACCCTGTCAGCATTGCTGATGTATGTTTTTCAAACACCACTGTATTTTGCAGATTACCTTTCACTTATGGCAATGGGGGGCGGCTGTATGCTTTCTGCCTTTATCTGTGGAAAAATCAAGAAAAGGCAGGGTCTTTTGATAGGCCTGAAATGTGCGGCAATTATGCTGCTGCTTTGCTTTATAGGTTCTCTTATAATCGGCAATCTTAACGGTAGTCAGGCACTTTCTAAAGGCATTACCCTTGTACTCACAGGCTGCACAGGTGGAGTGCTAGGCGTAAATCGTGATTAAACCCCGAAAAGCTCCTTAAACCATTCATATAACTTAAAACGATACTCTATATTTGTTCCGTTTTCTGAGGCAAGTGCGTCAGCAGTAAGGCCTGTTTTATATTTCAGCTCTTCATAAAGCTCACGTGAGGGGAAGTTATCCGTCAGTTCAGCGGCGGAATTTACACAGATTGTCGGAAACAAAACGCACCACCAGTTATGCCCCTCACCTTTTCCTAATGTTACCTTAAGTGCGTCATACTCTCCTGCGGGAAGAGTGTAGCTGCCGTATTTTCGTGTTTCAAAAGCGCATTTTTCCACACTGCATACCGCCCTGTAATCACAGCCCACACTTTCTAAATACCCATTTACTCTGTCTGTAATAAGAGGCAGATTACGTTTTGCAAGGGTTATGGTCTCCTTTTTGGTTTCGCAGCTACCGAAAATGAAGTCCAGGTCATTTATTATGTAGTCCCGAACATCATACTTTGTCTGTTGGTCAGCGGCAGTATCAGAGTTTGCCAAAATATGCAGACGAAATGCGTTATCTCTTTTTTCCTCACAATCGGCAGTAAAATCCGCCGCAAGAGCAACAATAACGGCAATGATTGCTCCTAAAAGTAATGATATATCAAGAGTTTTTTCGTTAATTTTCATTTTTTCAACCATCCTTTCATCCAAATTGTTGACAATTTAAGGTGTATTATTCAAATTTTTCAAAAAAGTATTTTCAAATCTGTGTTTTTGTGTTATAATACAAGTGAATTGTTTAAAACAGTAAAAGAAAGGACAAAACTATTATGGCAAAAATGAATGAAAGCTTTTTATCTTTAAAGAAAAGCTACCTTTTTATTGAAATCGGCAAGAGAGTAAGAGAATATATTGCTGCTCACCCCGATAATAAAATTATCCGCATGGGTATCGGTGACGTTACACAGCCTTTAGTACCTGTAGTTGTTGAGGCAATGAAGAAGGCCGCTGATGAAATGGGCGTTAAGGAAACCTTCAGAGGTTATGAAGACAGCGGTCTTGGTTATGATTTTCTCCGCGACGCAGTAAGAGATTATTATAAGAGCTTTGGTGTTGAAGTAAAGAGCAGCGAAGTACTTATCAGCGACGGTGCAAAGTCCGACTGCGGTAATATCGGCGATATTTTCAGTGCAGATAACACAGTTCTTATCACTGACCCTGCATATCCAGTATATGTTGACTCAAACGTTATGGGCGGCAGAAAGGTTATCTATGCCGACTCCAACGAAAGCAACGGTTTTGCTGCAATGCCTGACAAGAACGTTCACGCGGACATTATTTACCTTTGCTCTCCTAACAACCCTACAGGTTCTGTATACACAAAAGCACAGCTTAAGGAATGGGTTGATTACGCAATTGCAAATGAGGCAGTAATTATCTTTGACGCTGCTTATGAGGCATTTATCAGCGACCCTGAACTCCCCCGCTCCATTTTCTGCATAGAGGGCGCAAGAAAGTGCGCAGTAGAAATCTGCTCCCTTTCTAAGACAGCCGGTTTTACAGGTACAAGATGTGGTTATACAATTGTTCCCGAAGAGCTTATGCTTAAAACTCCTACAGGCGAAGACATCAGTTTCTATCAGCTTTGGACAAGACGTCAGGGCAGCAAGTTTAATGGTGTTTCCTACCCTGTTCAGCGTGGCGCAGAGGCAGTTTTCACTTCCGAAGGTCAGGCACAGTGCAAGGCTGTAATTGCGGGTTACATGGCTAATGCAAAGGTAATGGCTGAAACTTTTGACAGTCTTGGAATTGAATACACAGGCGGTAAGAACTCCCCCTACATCTGGTTCAAGTGTCCCTTTGGCATGGATAGCTGGACATTCTTCGACAAGCTCCTTAATGAGGCTGAGGTTGTTGGTACTCCCGGTGAGGGCTTTGGTAAGAACGGCGATGGTTGGTTCCGTCTTACAGCTTTCAACACCCTTGAAAATACCGTTGAGGCAATGGAACGTTTCAAGAAACTTTGCGGTAAGTAATAAACCAAACGATAAGGCGGGGTGAAATGTCCCCGCCGTTTTTAATAATATGAAAAAATTACTGGTTGTTTTAAAAATTGTTGTAATTACAATATGTATAATTCTATCCCTATCATTTATTATCACAATGTCACGTAATATTGTAAATGCAGGTAATGTTATAGGTTTGATTTTGTGTCTTACTGTAATATTAGTCGTATTATTATACAACAAGTATAGAGAAATAAAACCTTTTCGGGTTGCGGCAAAGGTGTTTGCAGCAGTAATGACGGTGTGCTGTATATATGGTGGAGTGGTGTCGGCGTTCATGATTTCGGGTATGCTGAACACACCTTATAAAGAGGCAACAACTGCTATGACTAGCTATTCGCCGCCCACGACGGTTATTGTACTGGGCTGTAAAACTATAAATGGGCAACCCTCACTAATGCTAAAATCAAGGCTTGATATGGCAGTAGAGTATTTAAAAATTAATCAATCTGCGGTATGTATCGTTTCAGGCGGAAAAGGGTCTGATGAAATTGAGCCTGAGGCGGTTACAATGGAACGTTATCTTATTTCAAATGGTATAAACAAGGATAGAATATACAGAGAGGAAAATTCCCGCAACACAGAGCAAAACATTATGTACTCAAAAGCGGTAATAGATGAACACAATCTATCTGAAAATGTGATTGTTGTCAGTGAGGCATACCATGTCTATCGGGGTATGCGCAACGCAGAAAAGCAAGGACTAACCACTACCGCACTTCCAGCTCCCATGAGCCGCACTATATGGGCATTGCCAAGCTATTGGCTCAGGGAAATTATGGCGATTACCAGAGATTATGCTTATGATTTGTTGAATTTATAAAGAAAACCCCGCCAAAGCGGGGTTTAGTTTATTATTCCTTCTTCTCCTTCTCCTCTTCGCCCCAGATATAACCATAGCCCCATACGGTACGGATATACAGCGGATTTGAAGGGTCGTCCTCAATTTTCATTCTCAGTCTGCGGATATTTACGTCAATAATCTTATCATCACCGTAATATCCATCACCCCAAATCTTGCTTATAAGGGTCTGACGGTCGATAGCACTGCCTCTGTGACGGATAAAATATTCAAGAATATGAAATTCAACCTGAGTGAGGTCAAGAATGTCGCCGTTTTTATAAATAGTACGACTTTTTGAATCAACGAAAAAGGGCCCTGTTACAATATCGCCGTAAAGGTCAATATCAGGCTGTGAAATGCTGACCCTTCTGTATATTGCGTCAACACGTGCAACCAGCTCTGAGGGCGAAAAAGGCTTTGTAACATAGTCGTCTGCGCCCATCATAAGACAGCTTACCTTATCCATTTCCTGACTTTTTGCGGAGAGCATTATTATGCCGATTGTCTTACTTCTTTCACGTAGGAATTTACAAACCTGTGTGCCGTCGATACCCGGCATCATAATGTCAAGGATAGCAATATCAAACCTAGCGCCCTGCTCCCATACCTTTATAGCCTGTTCGCCGCTGCTGACATCAAAAACGTCATAGCCTGAGCGTTTTAAGTGGATAACGACAAAATCGCGGATTGCCTCTTCGTCCTCGCAGACAAGGATTTTCTTTGTCTTCATAATCTTAACCGTCCCTTTCCCTTAATTCAGTATTCTGAAATTATCTTTTAGCTCCGCCTCAGTTAAGGCAAAGGAGCTTTCGGTGTTGTTCTTTATATAAAAGCAGTAGTTATTTTTTTCGCTCTTTCCATAGGAAACAAAGCCTGTAAGGTCAGCTTTTTCTACAGCACTTTCAGGCAGCGCACGTATTGTCATAAGCTCTTCGGTTATTTCCTTTTTTGTGCTGTTATAACGGCTGAAAACAATAGTACCGTCAGCAATTGACACATCAACGGTAACAAGCCCTGTCCAGCGTGAGGGAATAACCAGCATATAGTCCCCGCGTATGCTCATATAGGACAGATAATCATATTGTATTGAATAACCCGCAGCGGCAATCTGATACCAGTGTGTCATATTTACCTGTTCACTGCGCACATTGTTTTCATAACCCGGAAATGGTGAGGTCGCGGGAATTTCAATAATTCCGTCATTATCAATATCCTGTGAGAAAACAGAAGGGGTGTAGGTGTTAGAGCGGTGTATAAGTTGTTCGGGGACAATCTTAGAAGGTGTAAAGCTCCTGTCAGTGCAGATAAGCACATCAGTACCCAAAGAGCCGTCTGTAAGAAGGTAGTCGATAAAAATACCCTTATAGCCAAGCTCATCGCACTGCCCTGTTATTATATTTTCACATTCTGCAAAGTTACCGCTTAAGGGTGCAGAGGAAAGAGTGGAAAAAGTTCCGTCCTCAGACCAGCCTAAAAGGTAAGCAGAGGCGATACTACTTGCACGGTCATGGTTTACAAGAAAAACCTCATCGGAGCCATCCTCGTTTATGTCTAACAGTTCCATATAAGCATGGCGGCTTTTGTACACTTCAGAAGGGGTTTCATTTTCGTATTTAAAAATACTTGTTGCAGAATCAGAGGAGTTCTGAATTGTATAAGTCACCAATACACTTACTCCGCCGTCCCCAAGATTAGCAAAGCGAACACGTTCAATTTCACTTCCCAAAGCGGCAAAGTCGTATACTGAAACCCATTGACCGTCTTTTTGGTCAAGGAAATTTAATCTGAGTGAAGAACCGCCGTCGGTAACGTTTAATGCCTCATAGAAAACAATAGCCTCATCTGATGCCTCATCATCAATATTCTGAACCACAAAGGCACTTCTGTATTGTCCGCTGACGGGATATTTAAGTTGTAGTTCTCCGCCCTTGCTTAATCGGAGAGCATTATATATTTCAGATTGCTCCTCGTCCAGCTTAGGCGGACTTAACAGGTTTTCAACCGAAACAGAGCAGCCACCCAGACAAAGCAGTGATAAAGCGATAAAAGCAGAACAAATTCTCTTCATAGAGCGGCTCCTTTCGGGTTATTCTTCGTCGTTTTTCTCTTTCTTTTCAGGGAGAAGATAGTCAATTTCCTTGCTCTGCTTTGCTGTACATACAGTGATAAGGAATGCGCCTGAAATAATCATAAGTATAAGAGCGTCAGAGGAAATTTTGTCCATTCCTTCAACTGCGTCGCCGCCGAAAATGTACGCCAACAGCTTTGAAAGTACATGAACACCTGAAAGGATAAAGGTAAAACCGCCTGTAATAATCTCTCTGCCGCGTGAATATTTTGTTTCAAGTCTTGCAAAGAATCTTGAAACAGCCGCAAAGAAAAGAGTGCCTATTACAAATATAAGCAGCAGGATAAGAGAGTCTGAACGGTTTTTAACTGTAAGGTCAGTAGTAAACAGCTCTGTTGCAGTTACAAAGAAATAGAGAGAGGGCAGCAGGTTTATAAAGCCGGTAACTGCAGGGGGAACGCTGCTTTTCATAAGACAAAGTCCCAGTGCGGCAAAGGAAACAGCAAAAGCATAGCTGCCTATAATTTTGAAAAGACCTGCATTTTCAAGACCTGCCGCAGCGAAAAACTGAATAGCCGCAGCGACAAGATAGGCAATACCGGGAATAAGGGTTGATTTACTGCCCATTCCGTCAGAAGAAACGGTAGTAGCTGTCCATTTTTGCTTGTGACCGAAAATTGTCAGTGCTACAAATCCTGCGCCAAAGACAGCAAGAACAATATAAATCAGCACACCTGCCGCTTCGCTGCCCCTGATGTAAAATCCTGTAGAAAAATCAATAATTGACACATACTGTAAAAAGCGGATAACAGAAGAAATTATTATTGCTATTACTGAATAAATAAGAAACAGCATACCTGTTTTTGTTTTCATAAAATTTTCATATCCTTTTCTAAAAAATACTGATACTATTATATTATATTTCCGCTCCTAAGTCAATATAATTGTAAAAAACAAATTAACAGGAAGGTGCGAAAAATGAAGGACAGGCTTTTTATTTTCATTATCTTTTTAGCGGCGGCAATAGGACTGCCCCGTTGTTTTACAGCCCCTAAGGCAGAAATTCCCGAAAGCTTTAACGTTTATCTCACAGAAGAGCAGCGTATTGTCACCCTTACGGCAGAGGAGTATCTTACAGGCTGTCTTGCAGCGCAGATACCGTTGGATTATGAGCAGGAAACACTTAATGCACAGGCAGCAGCGGCAATGACTTATGCAGTACGGCTTAAAACAGACGGCGGCGCAGATATTCCCGAAGGGGCGGATTTAAGCGATAGCAGTAAGGAATGTCAGCCATATTTTACTCCCGAAAAATGCGTTGAAATGTACGGTGACAGCTACGAAAAATATCTCCCCGCTTTGAAAACAGCCGCGCAGTACGGTGCAAAACATCTGATAACTTACGAAAATCAGCCTATTTATGCAGTTTATCACTCTGTCAGCACAGGAAGGACCTGCTCCGCATTAGGTGTATGGGGGCGGGAGTTTGAGTATATACAGCCAACAGACAGCCGGTGGGATAAAGAGTACATAAATTACGAATGCCGCAATGAAATGACGGTTGAACAGGCACGGCTATGTCTTGTGAACTATAAATCGGATATAGTAACACCTGCCGATTACAGCAAATGGTTCAGTGAGATGAATGCAAATGAGGACGGCTATGTTATATCGGTAAAAATCGGTGACAATCTCTTTTCGGGCGGGGATATATGGCGGATTTTCGGATTGCGGTCTACTGCTTTTAAAGTCGAATACACCGACGGCATTTTTACTTTTATTACAAAAGGTTACGGACACGGAGCAGGTTTAAGTCAGTATGGTGCAAATGAAATGGCAAAATCGGGCAGCACAGCAGAGGAAATTTTACACCATTATTACGGTGAAGAAATAGATTTTTAAGTTTAGGAGCAAATACAAAAAGCCTGAGAAGTTCAAAACCTCTCAGGCTTTCATTATTTTTCTCCGTAAAGCTCTCTGAGCAGCAGGAAATACCACCCTGCTGAGCCGGTATACATAGACCAGCCGCCTCTGCCGTAAGCGTCAGGATTAGTATAAATATCCGCTGTCATAAAATAGGGTTCGTTTTTATACTCCCTGCCTCGTCCGGCAGGACTCAGGAATGCTGTCAGCTTTTTGGCAGTTTCCTTATCTCCGTTTCTCAGAAAAGCAAGAGCCAACCATATCGCTCCATGAGTGTATTGACCGCCGTTTTCTCTCACCCCTGCAGGGTAGCTTTTTACATATCCCGGGTCATCTTTTGTCTGTTCCGAAAAAGCGGGAGAGAACAGCTTTATAATACCGTTTTCTTCATCAACAAGGGAGTTATAGGCAGCATTCAGTGCGCTTGTCCGCTTTTCCTCGTCAGGCAGTGCAGCTAAGACGGAAAATGCCTGAGGCAGCAGGTCGATTTTACAGCAATCACTGTCTGCGCTGCCCATTTTTCTGCCGTCATCATAGAATGCGCGTAGGAAATAGCCGTTTTCAAAGCATTTTTCCATAATAGCGTCAGTAAGGTCAGCCGCTCTTTTTTCAAGTTCGGTTGCGTACTCGTCCTCCCGCATTTCTCGAACAATAGGAACAAATTCCTTTACTGTGAGGACGTAGAACATTGACAGCCAGACGCTTTCTCCTCGTCCATCAGCACCAACGCGGTTATAACCATCATTCCAATCGCCGCTACCAATCTGAATAAGTTCTTTATCGCCCTTTTTGAAGCCTTTTTCAAGTGCCTTTTTGCAATGCAGATATACATTTTCTCTAACATCTGTCCTTGATACCTCCATATATTTTTCGTGTTCATTTTCTAAGCTTTCGCCCTCTATATAATGCACGTTAAGGCTAAGAATATTACTGTCCCCTGTATTTTTGACATAATATGCCGTTACAAAGGGGAGCCACAGCAGGTCATCAGAGCATTTTGTTCTTACGCCCTTTCTGCCGTGATTTGTTCTGTGCCACCAGTGGAGAACGTCACCCTCAATAAACTGACTTGCGCAGCAGCGTAAAATCTGCCGCTTTGCCTCATTCGGCATAAAGTGAACGGCAGCCAAGCTGTCTTGTAGTTGGTCACGATAGCCGTAAGCCCCGCCGTTCTGATAAAATCCGCTCCTCGCCCACATTCTGCAGCCAACTGTCTGCCAAGGGAGCCAATAGTTATACAGCTTATTCATCTGAGGAAGAGGACTATTGAGCAATGGTGCCTTTTCCCTCTTCCAATCAGTGTTTATCTCCTTTAGCGCCTCAAGATTTTTCCTGCTGTCGCCTCTTGAAAAACTCATAATAAACCGTATTTTCTCTGAACTGTGGGGCTTTATTTTTGTTTTTACAGTAAGAGCGGCACAGCAATTTGCTCCGGCATAAAAGCAGCCCTTAGTCTGCCCTGCGAAAAACCATTCCCTGTCAGTTGTTTTTTCTGTTTCGTGGTCACAATACAGCGTCATTTCGCCGCTGTAATTCAGGTTGCCGCCTTTTACAAAGAGTGCATTGCCGTCCTCTCTGAAATGCAGAGCCGAACCGTAATTGTTTATCTCCTTGCTGCTGCCTAATACAGGCTCAGTATAGTAGGAGAGGCAGCAAGATTTTTCGTGAGCAGAGGTGTTTTTTATTGTAACAACCAGCTCTTTGCCCATTCCCTTTTCAAAAACCCGTATCTTAGTATGAAATTCCAGCGATTTCACTTTTCCGTAATAATCCGCCTTGTTTGGTGCGAAAATTGTTCTTGCTCCCGCTACAATATCGTGATATTCTCCACCCTCTTTCAAGAGCAGCATTTCACCGTTGTTGTCAAGGAGAAGGTCATTGTAGTGAGGGGTTAGCTTATTTTCACGGCTGTTCATAGCGTAGGAAAAGCCAAGTGAATTTTGGGACACGATACACCCGAAATTCCTTGAGGCAAGGACATTGCACCAGGAATGCCCCTTTTTATCAATAATATATCCGTCATCGGAAAAACCTTCGGGAATATCCGTTCTCAGCGGCTCACAGGGGATTATATCCAGTATTTTTTCAGGTGGCTTTTTAACGGTTGTTTTTCCGAAAATAAAGTTTGCGTTGCTCAAAAGCATTCCTTTTTCCTCATCTGAAAGAGAGGTTTCGGGGATAACAACTGCTCTTTCGGTGTTATCCGTCAGCAGTTCGGCAATTTTTTTCATCTGCTCCGCTCCGCTGCAGAGAATAACAAGCTGAGTTTCAGTCTGACAATCCGCAAAGCCTCTGTGAGTGAGGATAACGCTTTCAAGATTTAAAAAATCTCCGTCATAGCAGTAAATCAGCAAGGGAAGATTTTCATTAAGTCCGAAACGGTGTAAAGCAGCTTTCGGCAAAGATGTTTTTGCATTTACAATCTCTTCGCTGTGGATATTGTGGTAAATCAGCGGCATAAGAACCTTTCGGGCAATCTGACCCTGCAGGGTTGTTTTAGGCAGAGGTGAAACAGGTGCGGGTTCTTCCTTTCCGCCCCTTATGTCGTGGCATATTCCCAGCACTTCGTTTCTACTTTCGCCGTAGCAGATAAAAAGCTGTGTGTTAAATTTACCGTTAGGGCTGATTTTTACAGGCAGGTCAATAAAAATACAAGGTGAGGGTACGGATTTAGAATTGCTGACTCCTTTACCGGTTTTGCTGAGAAAAGTAAGTGGTTCTCCATATTCATTTACGTCCTCTCTGCTGAAATTATAGTTAAATGCGGCAGGTTCTTTAAAGCCGACGCACATATAGATTTCCTCATCACTGTCACGGCTTTTGCGATGTGCAATAACCACATTCTCTTTATCCAGATACTCTGTTTTCATAAACAGGTCGGCAAAAGCCGGGTGTGAGCTATAGGCAGTTTCTTCCATAAGGCAAGGCTCAATATATGCGGCAAGATTAACGCTTTTTTCTGCAGGATTAAGATTTTCAAGAGCAAAATCTCTTATTTCAGCAGCGTTTTCTCCAAAAAGTGAAACACTCATACCGCAGCGCAAGGAAGGTGTGTTTACAAAATATTCAGACGAATTTTCTCCGAAGGAAACCCGCCTTTCCAATTTTCCGCTCCTGTCATATTTTGTAAGGAAAAAGGGGATTTCTTCTTCGTTGTCCCTTACACCGAAAAACATTCCTTTAGGGCGGGTAAGAAAATCGGGAGATTTTACGGCAGACATACGATTTTTGTATTTACCTGCATAAAGTCCGGTATCGGTCAGAAAAACCGAAAGTTTACGGTTTGCAATGACGTTGATTTCAGGGCGCAGCAATGAAAAGCTGCTGCTTTCATCAGGCTGCTCCGAAGGTTGCTTTTTATCCCTGAGTTTTCCTATATCTGCAATTTTTTCACCTGACATAATTTTTTCCTCCAGTAATTCATCTGCCCTGCTCATGGTTTCATCAGCAAGGAAAAGCTGCTGTAGTCTGCCGTTTAACAAGGCATTGGCTATACCGCCTATACTCATGCCCACGTGGTGCGCCATGTGGCTTTTTACTGCTGCCTCTTTACCGCCTGTGCGGTGGGGAGTAAGGTCAATAGCCTCATAACAGCCGTATTTTTCGTGATAAAATCCACCTGCCGCAATTCTTTCAAGGTTATTCATACAAGCATTAAAGCTGTGTGAAAGTGCAATGAAGGTGGAGTAAGGGCTGATTACATATTCTCTGTTCATTCCGCCGCAAAGGGCTAATTTCTGCACACCGTGAGCTTTGTAGAGATAATTAAGCTCCTTGTCAAAGGAGAAATATGCACTTTCTGAAACTCCGAAGGGCAATCCCTTTTTTCTGCCTCTCTCCTGCTGACAATAAAGAGCGTATTTCAGCGCCTCATAAGACAGGCTCCCCTTTTTTGAGTCAAGCAAAAGCTCAGGCATGAAAAATTCAAACATAGTGCCTGTCCATGCAACAGGTCCCGCATATTTTCCGTTTTTACTCATTGTACGGCTTAAGGCTCTCCAGTGCCTTTTGGGTGCCTGACCTGTGGCAATGGCAAAATAGCTGAGCATTCTTGCCTCTGACATAAGCATATCATAGCAGTTTGGTGTCAGCTTTTTTGTCTGTGCGTCAATACCTGTAGAGAAAAGGTCACGTGCCTTATTGTAAAATATCTGCAGGTCAGTGTTGTCTATAATCGTCCCGATTTTTTCGGCAAGATGATTTTCATTCTTTTCTATAAGCCATTCCTTTACCGCAACAAGACAGCATATAAAATTACCGCTGTCTACTGACGAAACAAAACTGCCTAAAACAGATAAATCGGTTGTATTATACCAGTTGTAGAGATTGCCCTCAAACTTCTCCAGCTTATTTACGGCGGACATTGTGCGGGAAATACAGGTAACTGCTGTTTCTTTATCGATAAGTGAAAGGTCAGCGGCACTGATGCAGGATAAAAGATACATACCTATATTTGTAGGAGAGGTGCGGTGTGCAACCCGATATACAGGAGTATATTGAACGTTATCGGGGGGCAGGAAGTTTTCCTCTTCTATGACGTAATCCTCAAAAAAGCTCCAAAGCTTTTTTGCCTCTGTCAGCAGTTTTTCTTTTTGCTTTTCCTTTATCTGAGGGCGCTGAGTTTTCAAAGTTTTATCAAGGCAAATTGCAGTGGGCAGTGCCATAAGCATAAACAGCGAAACAATGGCGGTAAGGAGATTTTCAAAATAAACACTGACGCAAAACAACGTGAGCGAAAGAAGTTGAGGGAGTATAAACCCGCCGTAGCTTATTGCACTCACTCTGTCAAAGGCGGAGGCAGTCTGCCATTCCAACAGCTTTTTACCTGTCAGTAAACGGTAGATAGTGCGAAAAAGTGCGTCAGCGGATTGCGCTGCATTCTTGCCAAGAAAAATAATCTCGCCAAACATACGGCAGACTAATGTTCTTGTTTGAGATAAAAAGGGAGAATAAAATTCCCTCGTGTTTGAAAATCCAAGCCCTTTTATTGCGGCAGGGATAATGCCCCATAAATAAGGAAGTGTAAGAGAAATCAGCACAATTATAACAGGAACATTGTAGCCGAAAATTGCGGAAAGAAACAAGGTGCTGACCATATAAAGAGGCACAAGCCCACGATTTATATTATCGCTTAGCTTAAATTTTGTAAGAAGTGAAAACCGTTTATCCATAGAAAAACGGATATTCTGAAAATCGCCTCTTAGCCAACGGTGATTACGGCTGAAATATCCCTTTGTTGTTGGCGGAAAACTGTCGTTAAATTCAATTTCACCGCAGTAGAGGGTTTTTAATATTCCGCCCTCTAAAATGTCGTGAGAAAGTATTTTTTCGTCAGGAAAAGCACCGCAGATTTTGTCATAATAAGCGTTTACACGGATAAGCCCCTTGCCGGTAAAAGTGCCCTCGCCAAAACAAGCGGAATAAAGCTCCACGTCCATATTGTCATAGGCACTTATACCGCAACAGCCGCCGTTTCCGCCCCAAAGCCGAGAAAGACCTGTCCGTGCAGAGGAAGAAAGAGAAGTTGTTATACGGGGAGTAATAATACCGTATTTTGAATTTACAGGGTGTATAGCAACCGCTACAAGTTCGTTTATCGTTTCCATAAAGGGTACGGTATCGTAATCCAAAGCGCAGATAAATTCAGCGTCCTTAAGTTCAAGCGCATTTCCTGAAACAAGGCGAAAATCCACAGCCTCTCCTTTAATAAAGCGGATAAGGTCATCAATAGCGCCTCTTTTTCGTTCTTTTCCTTGATAAAGTCCTTGAGTTTTACTGAAATCCCTGTGTCTTACCAAAATAACAGCCTCTCCGTTATATTCACTGACAGCACGGAGAATTTTTTCGTCATTTTCGATTGTTCGTTCCTTTGCAGGAGGTAAATCGCAAAGCAGACAAAAGCGGATATTATCGGTGTTGTTACGGATTTTTGCCTGTCTTAAGCGGGAAATTCCGTCCTTTACGTTTTCCTCAGAGGCGGCAAGTACGCTAAGCACACAGATAACCTTATGTTTTTGCGCCTCTTCGGCTGTGTACGCGGCGGCAAAAGGTGTTTTCCTGTTTTTAAGGAGAATGCGGTCAACAATAGTTTTAGCAATAACAACAGCAGGAAGAAAAACTGCAGTTCCCACAAAGAAATTTGAACATATAACAGAAAAGAAGGTTATGAATGCTGCGATAATAAATAGGGCGCAAATGTAATAAACAGGCTTTTCATAGGGAAAAACACGCACATAGTCCTTTGCAACCGCCTCGCATAGAGAAATTCCGTTATTTTTGGCGGTTTTCATGTATTCCTTTGAAAGGCGGCTTTCGGGTATGCCTGTTTCAGCGGCAATTCTTTCTGCCTTAAAACGCATATTTCCCTGAGTTTCGGGAGAGCTTAAACGATACACTTCATCTTCGCTGAAACAAATGTGCATGGGGTTAAGAGAGTCGCTTATTTTTCCGCAGTCAATATCACCTGCGCAGTAGTAGGCGTTTTCGTCCCTGTCGGCACGACGGAGCAGAGCGTATTTTATCTGCCACATAAGAGAAGAAAAGTCACTGTTACCCATTTCGTCAGCATAAGGGGTCAGCAGTTCGGTAACACGCTCTGTTGAAAGCTCCCTTTCACTGCAAGTCAGATATTCCACAAGAGGTCTGCTTTCCTTGAAAAGCACAGGGTAAGCGGGAATAGAGGACAGTAATGCTGCCGCCTCAAATTCAAGACGGTACTTTTTTATTTGCCTGAAATTCTTACGCATTTTTTTAAGTTCATCACGTAAGCAGGTTAGCTTTTGTCTGTTCATAGGATTTGTCCTTTCAGATAATATGTCTGAAATCAGTATTGACAGGAAAAGCGGAAAAATACCATTTTAGTAAGAGTACACAGAAAAAGGGGTGTAAAAAAGGACAGGGTGACAGATTTTCTGTAGAAAATGACGGAAAGTGATAATTTTCAGTAAAGAGTTGTGGAATGTCATAAAATTTTTGTTTGTTTACCCTTGATTTTTCACTAAAATTATAGTATAATAGTAATATCTTTAATGCGACAAATTGTTGATAATATATATAAAAGGATTTGAACAAATGAGTATAAAAGGAAAATACCCGGAAAGCACACCCCTTTACGTTGCTTTTCTTTCAATAGGTGCAGCAGCGGCAATTGCAGCCTTTGCAATTGTCATGAATATTGCTGCGCCAAAAACAGATAAGCCTGAAAAGGAAAAGCCTGTTACAACCACAACTACTGCTGAAGAACCCGGCGGATATATCGCCGATGGTGACGTTGCCGAAGAAATGAAGGACGCAGCACAGGTGTTGGTTGCCAACAACTATGAAGTGCTTTCTCTTTATTATATTCATGGCATGGACCATAAGGACGAGCCTTATGGAAATGCGCCTGAGGACGGCTATTATACCGTTGATGACAGTGAATATACCTCTATTGAACAGCTTGAGGAATTAGTAGACAGCACATATCTTCCCGAACAGGCAGAAACAGTTAAGACAAACCCCTTAAGCTATGGTCCTATTTATAAGGTTCGCAGCAGCGGTGAGCTTGGTATTGTCGCAAACTTTACACCTATGGAGTATGATATTTCTTGGGAAAACCCACAGTTCTCCATTGACCCTGTCAGTGATGAGGAATGTATAATAAACATTACTGTTCACAATCGTACAACCGGCGAAGATGTCAGCCTTGCCGGAGAAATGACAAAAACAGATGACGGTTGGCGTCTTAAGACAATCCTCTTTTAAATAACAGGGAGGGTTTCGATGGCGAAGAAGAAAAATGACAATCCGATAGCGATATATGCAGTTGCCAGTCATATCGGATTTATTGTAATAGGTCCCCTGCTGCTTTTTGTAATCGGCGGGACGGCCCTTGTTGAATGGCTGAATTGGCCTGAATGGGTTGACATTGTTTTTGTGGTAATTGGTATTCTTACAATGTTGACCGGTTCACTGCGTTATTTACAGCAGCTTATAAAAATCTTTGATAAAACAGAATCGGGCGTAGGAACCTCAGAGGTAAGGCATGACCGACGGGATTATGATTACTACGACGATAATGCAAAGAAGAAAAGACTATGAAAAAGAGAAAAAATCAGGCAGTGGCAGAGCTTAAGGAAATGTTTCCCTTTATTACTGCGGCAGACCTTATAATTGTGCTTTCTATAGTGGTTATAGGGTTCAAAGCCGGGTTCGATTACCGCCTGTATACAGGACTTGCTGCAGGAAATCTGCTGATGATTGCGAACTTCTATTTTATAGGGGTGACGGCTGAGGCAATAACCCGCACAAGACAACAGAAAAGAGGGCAATTTCTTGCAAATTTTTCTTATGGCGCAAGGTATATAGGGATTTTTGTAATTCTCGCTTTATTGCTCACATTTGAGGTTATCTCGGTATTTACAGCGGTTGTTCCGCTGTTTTTTCCACGAATTTATTATACAATTCAGGCTTTTCGCGGAAAATATAACGATTAAACAAAAAGGAATGGTAGAAGGATATGCCAAATGGATATATCAATCTTCTTGCAGAAGAAGTAAGAACATTCACGGTTGATGGACCGCTTAAATCCATAACATTTGAATTTCTCGGAAGAGAATGGGTGATTTCGGAATCGGTGTTTGTTCAGTGGATTGTAATGGTTGTACTTGCAATTTTCTTCTTTATAATGGGAAGAAATTTAAAGGTAGTACCTACATCAAGACGACAGATGATTGCAGAATACATTGTAGGAACCTTTACAGGTCAGGTTGACAGCTCAATGGGTCCTCGCTATAAAGCGTACCGCCCCTATATCGGAGCCTTATTCTGCTTTATATTCCTTTCTTGTATAATGGGTATTTTTGGTTTGAGAAACCCAACTTCAGACGTATCTGTTACAGGAGCGTGGGCGATAATTACATTTGTGCTTGTAATGTATACCAAGTTTAAAACCGGTGGCGTGAAGGGATTTTTAAAGTCTTATGTTGAACCCGCACCTTTTATGTTACCCTTTAACATTATCGGTGATTTTGCCAACCCTGTTGCACAGGCACTTCGTCTTTTCGGCAACAACGTATCGGGTATGGTAATCGGCGGATTGATTTATTTTGCTTTAGGCGGAATAGCAGGTGGACTTGCATCAATAGGTATTCCAGCAGTGTTATCTCTTTATTTCGACTTATTCTCAGCATTTATTCAGTCCTACATTTTTGTAACACTTACTATGGCTTATGTTTCTATGGCAGAAACAGATTAAAAACGGTATTAAAACACAGAGTGTTTTAAAATATAGCAATTACTTTTAACGGAGGATAAAATTTATGGAACAAGCAATTGTACTTGCAGCATCAGCAATAGGTGCAGGTTTAGCGATGATAGCAGGTTTAGGACCTGGTATCGGTGAAGGTTACTGTGGTGGTAAGGCAGTCGAGGCAGTTGGCAGACAGCCTGAGGCTAGTGGTACAATCACAAAGCAGATGATTATCGGTGACGCACTTGCAGAAACAACAGGTCTTTACTCCCTTATCATTGCGCTCCTTTTAATGTACGCTAATCCCTTTATTGGTAAGCTTGGTTAATCGTTATAAACGTACAATGAAAGGAATGGTCAGATAAATGTGGATGAAATTGTTAGCTGAAGGCACAGAAAGTAATATGCTGCAGCTTGTCAATATCAATTTTGATACCATCATTTTCACCCTTATTAATACGCTGATAATCTTTCTTCTCTACAAGTTTTTACTCCATAATAAGGTTATGGCAATACTTGACGAGAGAAAGGACAAGGTTAATTCCGAAATAAAGGCAGCTGAGGCAGCACAGGCTGAGGCTGAGGCAGTTAAAAAGGAATATTCCCAGCGCCTTGAACAGTCTAAGGAAGAGGCAGCGAAAATCGTTTCTGCAGCCGTAAAACGTGCTGGAGAACGTGAGGCGGAAATAATCGCACAGGCACAGCAGGAGGCAGCCGCAATCAAGGTTAAGGCTGAAGAAAGCATTGAACTCGAAAAGAAGAAAGCAATCAACGAAATCAAGGACCAGATTGCTGACATCGTAATTATGGCGAGTGAAAAGGTCTGTGAAAAGGAAATTTCCGCTAAGGATAACGAGGCGATTATTAATAAGTTTATCGCTGAAGTCGGAAATGAATAATTTCCGATGGAAAGGAAACGGAAATGACGGGAATTGTTGAAAAAAACTACGGTGACGCACTTTTTGAGCTTATAGTTGAAGAAAATGCAGGACTGCTCAAAACCGTTCAGAATGAACTTTCATCAGTAAATGATGTTTTAGAGCAAACCCCTGACTTCATAAAACTCACAAAGAACCCTACCGTTTCTGCCGAAGAAAAAATGTCTATTATAAAAGAAGTATTTCAGGGCAGAGTTTCCGATTATACCTATCGTTTTCTGATGATACTTGCCGAAAACGGAAGATTTGAGTTTTTTGGTAAGATAAATCGCTACTTCTCCGCTCGTTGCAATGAGCGACTTGGCATTGCGGAAATTACCGTTGTGACAACAGCGCCGCTCAGCGAAGAAATGAAGGCGAAGATAAAACTGAAAATGACACAGGTTACAGGAAAAACAATAAGCCTTAATGAAGAAATAGATACTTCCATTATCGGTGGTATTATTCTTAAATATGGCAGTAAGAGTTTCGACGGTAGCGTTAAGGCGCGTCTTGACGCACTTAAAAATGAAATAGGCAGCGTTATTTGTTAAAGCTGCGTATGACTTAAGACTTCAGAGTATCGGTTTATCCGGTCGGACAGAAGGGAATGGTTAAAAAGTATGGAATTACGTCCTGATGAAATAACAGGCATATTAAAATCAAAAATCAAGGCGTTTGAATCTAAAATCCAGCTTACCGATACAGGTACGGTTATTACCGTAGGTGACGGTATCGTAAGAATTCATGGGCTCGAAAATTGTATGATGAACGAGCTGCTTGAATTCGACAACGGCGTTCAGTGTATGGCACTTAACTTAGAGCAGGATTTCGTTGGTGCGGTAATGTTAGGTTCCGACGCAGAAATTAAAGAGGGCGCTCAGGTAAAGAGAACAGGAAAGATTATTTCCGTTCCCGTTGGTGAGGCATTACTAGGCAGAGTTGTAAACTCACTTGGTGAACCTATCGACGGTAAGGGACCTATCATTTCTTCAGAAACACGCCCTATCGAAAAGATTGCTCCCGGTATCATTACAAGAAAATCAGTTGATACTCCTCTTCAGACAGGTATCAAGGCTATCGACTCTATGATCCCGATAGGAAGAGGTCAGCGTGAGCTTATTATCGGTGATAGACAGACAGGTAAGACTGCTATCGCTGTTGATACTATTATTAATCAGAAAGATGCAGGAGTTCTCTGTATCTATGTTGCAATTGGTCAGAAGTCCTCTACTGTTGCAACTGTAGTTGAGCAGCTTAAGAATGCAGGAGCTATGGATTATACAATCGTAGTTTCCGCTACAGCATCAGAACTTGCTCCTCTGCAGTACATTGCCCCCTACTCAGGTTGTGCAATGGGTGAATACTTTATGGAAAAGGGTAAGGACGTACTCATCGTTTATGATGACCTTTCAAAACACGCGGTTGCTTACCGTGCCCTCTCCCTGCTCTTAAAAAGACCGCCAGGACGTGAGGCTTATCCCGGAGATGTATTCTATCTCCATTCAAGACTCCTTGAACGTGCGGCAAATCTTAATGAAGAATACGGCGGCGGTTCACTTACTGCTCTCCCGATTATTGAAACACAGGCGGGTGACGTTTCCGCTTATATCCCTACAAACGTAATTTCTATTACTGACGGTCAGATATTCCTGGAAACAGAACTTTTCAATGCAGGTGTTCGTCCTGCGGTAAATCCCGGTATTTCTGTATCCCGTGTAGGTGGTTCCGCACAGATTAAGGCAATGAAGAAGGTTTCAGGTTCTCTTAAGCTGGAATATTCACAGTACAGAGAATTACAAGCATTCTCTCAGTTCGGTTCTGACCTTGACGCAGACACAAAGAGCCGTCTTGCAAAGGGTGAAAGAATTGTTGCTGTATTAAAGCAGCCTCAGTCAGCACCATTATCTGTAGAAAATCAGGTAATTATAATTTATGCTGTTATCAACAATTACCTTAAGGACGTAGCAGTTGAACGTGTAGCTGAATTTGAAAGAGAGCTTTTTGCTCATATTTCCACAAATCACGCTGACATTACAGACAGCATTAGAAATGAAAAAGTACTGACCCCTGAAACAGAAGAAAAGCTTAAGAAAGTTCTTGCTGATTTCGTGGCATCCTTTTAAGCTAAGGTAAGAAAGATATGAATGGTAATGTAAATATTTTTTTAATTGCATTAATTGCAATTATAGTTATCGGCGGCGGTGCTGCAGGAATTTATTTTCTGCTGAAGAAATATTTCTCAGCAGAAGATACTGGTAAAAAAGCTCCCGCTGTTGATAAGAGCGCTGAAAAGGCAAAGGCAGCCGAAGAAAAGAAGGCCGCTGCTGAGGCGGCTGCGAAAGCAAAGGCAAAGGCTGCCGCAGATAAGCGCAAGGCTGAAATGATGAAAAAGACAACTATTCAGGCTGACCCAAAGGTGCTTGAACATCGTCTTATAAAACATGCAGCCGATGAAATCACAAAATTCCCACAGGCACTTGCAAAGGTTTCTGTAAGAGCAAACCGCATTGACTGGACAGTAAAAGAAGAGTATAGTCAGTACCCTTCAGGTAATGTGTTTTTCGATGACCCTGCCCTTCACCGTCTTGAGGCGGCTGAAATGAAACTGGTTGCCGAGCATCTTTTCAAGCTCATAAAGAGCAATGGATTTGAAATGGAAGAGGTCGGCACAGGCGAAAAGGGAACTCATCGCTATCACATTGAGGAATATGTGATTAAAGCCCTTTAATTTCCCGTTTAAGAAAGGAATTGTGAACAGTTATGAGCAAAACAGCATTTGTTTTAAGCATTGTTTCAATCAGCCTTTCCGTTATTACACTGCTCCTTGCAGCTGCAGTGTATTTAGGCAAAAAGGTTGTTTATATCAAGAGCGATTTTTAAGGAACAGGGTGTGATTAGACTTGGCAACAGGTAATATGAAGGACATAAAGCGCCGTATACGCAGCGTTGGTTCTACAAAACAGATAACAAAGGCTATGGAGCTTGTATCCTCTTCTAAGCTGCGCCGCGCAAAGCAGAGAGCAGAGGCTGCACGTCCATACTTTGAGGCTCAGTATACCCTGCTTTCAGAAATTGCGTCGGTTAAGAAGGATTTCACAACCGTTTACACTGAAAGCCGCCCCGTAAAACGCCGCCTGTTTATTGTAATCGCAGGTGACAGAGGTCTTGCGGGTGGATATAACTCAAATATCCTGAAAGCTGCTGTAGCCGCACATAGCGGAGATGAACAAAATCCGAAAATTATAGCAATCGGCAGAAAAGCTGTTGAATTTTTTGAAAAGAGAGATTATGAAATCGTAGGTGCTTATCCTTATCTTGCAGAGCACGTTAAAACTGCTCATTGTGCAGATATAGCAACTATGGCGGCAGATATGTTTGCGTCAGAAGAGGTTGATGAAGTTCGCCTTTTCTATACTGCATTCGTTTCCCCTCTTGTTCAGAATCCCGAACAGATGAAACTTCTCCCTATTTCAGGCATGGAAACAGGAGAAGGTGAGGATATGGGTTTTATCACTTATGACCCTTCCCCTGAAAAGGTATTTGACCGAATTGTTCCGAAATTTATAATGAGTCTGCTTAACTGCGGTATAGTTGAATCCTATGCCTCTGAGCAGGGTGCCCGTCGTACAGCAATGGAAAGCGCAACGGATAACGCAGACCAGATGATTGAAAGCCTGTCCCTCATCTATAACAGAGCAAGACAGGAAAAGATTACAAACGAAATTAACGAAATCGTTTCGGGAGCAAACGCTCTTTAAAGCGGTGCCCTAAAACTGAAAGGATTGAACAAAAAAGATGGCTGATAAAAATATTGGTACAGTCGTTCAGATTATCGGTGCCGTGCTTGATATTAAGTTCGCACCCGATTCACTTCCAAACCTTCTGAACGCTATCGAAATCGACAACAACGGTCAGCGTTTAGTTGTTGAGGTTGCACAGCATATCGGCGATGATGTAGTTCGCTGCATTGCAATGGGTGCCACCGACGGTCTTGTAAGAGGTATGAAGGCTGTAGATACAGGACGTTCAATTACCGTTCCTGTTGGTAACGAAACATTAGGCAGAATTTTCAACCTGCTTGGTGAACCTGTTGATAATCTTCCCGCTCCTGAAACAGCGGAACGATGGGAAATTCACCGTGACCCTCCTTCTTATGAGGAACAGGCTGCGTCAAACCAGGTACTTGAAACAGGTATCAAGGTAGTTGACCTTATTGCTCCTTATTTAAAGGGTGGTAAAATCGGTCTTTTCGGCGGTGCCGGTGTAGGTAAGACAGTTCTTATTATGGAGCTTATCAATAACGTTGCTAAGCAGCACGGCGGTCTTTCTGTATTTACAGGTGTTGGTGAAAGAACACGTGAAGGTAACGACTTATATCAGGAAATGAAGGAATCCGGCGTTATTAATAAGACCGCACTTGTTTACGGTCAGATGAACGAACCACCCGGAGCAAGAATGAGAGTAGGTCTTTCCGGTCTTACAATGGCTGAATATTTCCGTGACCGCGAAGGGCAGGACGTACTTCTCTTTATTGATAATATTTTCCGTTTCACACAGGCAGGTTCTGAGGTTTCCGCCCTTTTAGGACGTATGCCCAGTGCCGTTGGTTATCAGCCCACATTAGCAACCGAAATGGGTGCATTACAGGAACGTATCACATCTACAGCAAAGGGTTCTATCACTTCTGTACAGGCTGTATACGTACCTGCCGATGACTTAACTGACCCTGCCCCTGCAACTACATTCGCGCACCTTGACGCAAAGACAGTACTTTCAAGAAGTATTGCATCTATGGGTATCTACCCTGCTGTTGACCCGCTGGATAGTAACTCACGTATCCTTACTCCCGAAATCGTAGGACAGGAGCATTATGAAGTTGCACGTGCTGTTCAGTCTACACTTCAGCGTTATAATGAACTTCAGGATATTATCGCTATTTTAGGTATGGACGAACTTGATGATAACGATAAGCTGACAGTTGCAAGAGCAAGAAAAATTCAGCGTTTCCTCTCTCAGCCTTTCTCTGTTGCAGAACAGTTTACAGGTATGGAAGGTAAGTTTGTACCGATTAAGGAAACAATTCGCGGCTTTAAAGAAATTATCGAAGGTAAGCATGATGACCTTCCTGAATCCGCATTCCTCTTTGTTGGTACAATCGATGAGGCTGTTGAAAAAGCAAAGCAGCTCCAGTCTTAATTAAGGAGGGACTAAACAATGACCCCCTTTAAATTACAGATTATAACTCCTGATGGAATATTTTTCGATGGCATGACAGAAAATGTCATAGTGCGAACAACTGTTGGTGATAAGGGTATTCTTGCCCGTCACGAACCTTATGTTGCAGCACTTCCTATTGGAAAATTCAAGGTCAAAATTGACGGTGAATTTCGTTACGGAGCTATTGCATCAGGTACAATCAAGGTTGATAAGGAAAAAACCGTTATCTTAGCGCAGAGCTGTGAATGGGCGGACGAAATTGACCTTGACCGTGCAATCAAGGCGAAAGAAATGGCAGAGCAAAAGATTGAAGAATTTGAAAAGGCAGATAACGACAAGGGTGTTGCTATTGCTGAGTACAAATTAAAACGCGCTCTGAACCGCATTGAGGCATCAAAACTGAGATAAATAAAAAGAGCCACTTTTGATGTTAAAGTCAAAAGTGGCTTTGTTTTATCAAAAAGCAAACTGCAACGGAGGATAATATGATTGACAAATCAGGAAAATATTGGCACGGAGATTGTGCAGATGACATTAATGAATATTTAAAAGAGTATTCTGAGGATTCAACAATAGATGTAAAACCCATAGTTTGTAAAACCTGTGGAAATGATACCTTTAAATTAAAAGTTGATTACGACGAAGATGCCATTCAGGTGAAATGTCCGAGGTGCGGATATGAGAAAATCCTTTTAGATTGCGAAGAGGTATGGGAGGACGCAGAGCCTGAGCGATGCGAGTGTCCTGTATGTAAGAAATCTGAGGAATATAATGTACGGGTTGGCTTTATCCGCCGGGAAAACGGCAATGTCAAATGGGTGTATATCGGAAATCGCTGTGCAAAATGCGGTGTATTAGGCTCGTATCTTGATTGGAAAATTAGCTATGAGCCAACAGATGAAATGGAGAATAATATTTAAATTGAATGCCTGAGCGGTTGATTTGCGCTCAGGCATTAATTTATGTATAGTTTTTTTCGGCCTTGACCAGCTTTCTTATTACAGGCACTCCAAAAAGCACCCCTGCCCCTATGAGTGTGAAAATCATTTCAGGCAGCATATAAGAGCCGTTATAAACCAATGAATAAAGAAAAGGGTTATCAAATTCTTCAGGCATCCATATATCGAAGAAGATTGAGCCTGAAATATAGTGGCTGACGAAACGCAGAAATACTGCAATTCCCACCCCTGTCAGCATCAAGGGAGCCTTTTTGTTGTTAAAAATTCCGGACAGACCTAAAATTCCATAAGCAAGAATGTAGTCGAACACAATGCAACCAATCCACATTCTTACATCAAGTCCCCACGACATAACTTCGCCTAAATCAGTGCAAAGCTGTACTGCGGCATAGAGAAATGAGCAGACAAAGCCCCATTTTACGCCGTATTTCAGCGAAAGCATACATATCGGCACCATTGACATAAGGGTTACAGAGCCACCGAGAGGCAGCTTATAAACCTTAATCAAACTCAGTACCATTGCTAGTGCAATAAGAATTGCACTTGTAGTCAGCTGCTCCACACTTAGTTTTTTGTTTTTTTCCATTTGTTTTCCTCCTTTGGATTTTTGTGAGGCTGAAAACAAAACAGCCTCTTTTTCTTGCACAAAAAAGAGACTGTTGAAAAATATACATAATTCATTCGTCATTCCCTACGGCAGCATTATCTGCATCAGGTCAGGTCGAAACGTTAATCCGTTTCCTCTCAGCCGAAAATATCAGCTCCCTTTGTACGTGTTGTATTATATCACAACATAAAATATTTGTCAATACCTTCAGACAATAGTTGTACCCTGATAATAGAATGAAAGTATTTCATCATAGCTAAAGCCGTGCTGTGTAGCAAGGATATTTGCGCCATGCTGACTCATTCCTACACAATGACCGTAGCCGTAAGTGGTAAATACGAAGGAGTCATTTTCTGCATCGTACATAATTTCAAAACTTGCAGAGCGGATACCGTATTCCATAATGATTTCACGGAATACACGGCCTGTAATTGCAACATCTTTAGAGCCGTTGTTGTAGTAATTCTGACCGCCGATAGTCATACTTCCAACAAATGCGCCGTCAATACGTGAAGTAATTTCAAACCATGTAGAGGGGTCGCCGTTTAAAACAATATTTGCATTGCTTTCCACAAGGTTTTTGATTTCTTCGGAAGTGAAGGTTGCCTGTCTGCCGTAATTAATGTCATAAACTGCGTCAAATTCAGTTTTTACACTTCTCAGATAAGGGTAATCAACACCCCATACGTTTACTGATGCGGCTGTGTAACCTGCAGATGATGCCGAATACACCGCCTGAATAATTTCACCGTTATAGCGGATAGTTTTACCGATAACTTCATTTACGCAGCGGATAACTTTATCGCTTGGTGTTTTGAACACTACATAAGCATTCTGATTTT
>JAZUOE010000211.1:0-25649 GCA_045604505.1 Ruminiclostridium sp.
CTTGAAAAAAACTGTGAAAAAATGTATAATCAATAATGTATGGGTGTAATTATCCTACAAAAATCAACAGGAAATTTCAAAAAATACAGGAGTGTAATATGGACTTTTTCAACTCAAGCAGTCCTTTCAATTTCTTTAACGTACTGTCATTGCTGGGCGGTCTTGCTCTGTTTCTTTATGGCATGAACCTTATGGGTGAGGCGTTGGAGAAAAAGGCGGGTGGCAAATTAAAGACTATTCTTGCTAACTTTACCTCTAATCCTTTTAAAGCTTTCATTCTCGGACTTGGCGTTACCGCAGTAATTCAGTCACCATCGGCTACTACGGTAATGGTTGTCGGCTTTGTAAACTCAGGTATTATGACCCTGCGTCAAGCTATCGGAGTAATCATGGGTGCAAATCTTGGTACATCTGTAACCTCATGGCTCCTTTCTCTTGCTGGTATTGACGGTGAATCCTTCATAATTCAGCTTTTAAAGCCTGACTCATTTACACCTGTTCTTGCATTTATTGCTATCATCATTATTATGGTGTTTAAGAACAACTCCAAAAAGCTGGATACCGCATCAATTTTCATTGGTTTTGCAATACTTATGTATGGTATGGACTTTATGTCCGGTGCTGTATCAGGTCTTAAGGACGTTCCTGAATTTGCGCAAATGCTGACTCTTTTTGAAAATCCTATTTTAGGTGTTCTTGCCGGAGCGGTACTGACTGCAATCATTCAGTCCTCTTCTGCCTCTGTAGGTATACTTCAGGCATTATCACTCACGGGAACTCTCAGCTATGCCTCTGCCCTTCCGATTATTATGGGTCAGAATATAGGTACTTGCGTAACTGCTATGCTTTCCTCTTTGGGCGCAAATAAAAATGCAAAAAGAGCTGCGGTTGTTCATCTTTGCTTTAACGTTATAGGCACAATTGTATGGCTGACTATTTACAGCGTTGTTACAGCAATATTCAACATCACATTCTTTGAAGAAAACTATGTTGACCCGCTTTCAATTGCAATTCTTCATACAGCATTCAATATCCTTGCTATTTCAATTCAGGCTCCTTTCATTAAACAGTTAGAAAAACTTGCTTGTCTTATTATTAAAGACAGTAACGGTAAGGGTGATGAAGTATTTGAACTTCTTGATGAACGTCTTCTTTCTACCCCTACAATTGCTATTGAACGCAGCCGTATGGTTGCCGTAAAAATGGCTGAGGCATCTGTAAAAACTCTTAAAATGGCGCTTGATTTACTCTTTGATTATAACGAAAAGGGCGCACTTGCTGTTCGTGCAGGAGAAGATAAAACCGATAAATACGAAGATAGTCTTGGTACTTACCTTGTCCGTGTCAGCAGCAAGAGTATGAGCGAGGCAGACAGCCATGAAGTTTCTAAGCTGCTCCACATGATTGGTGATTTTGAGCGAATCGGCGACCATGCTGTAAATATAATTGAATCCGCTGATGAAGTAAAAAATAAAGGTCTTGATTTCTCTGAAGAGGCTAAAAAGGAAATCGGCGTTATGATTGACGCAGTTAAGGAAATCCTTGACCTGTCACTTGAGGCATTCAAAAATAACGATATTTCAAAAGCCTACTGTGTTGAACCTCTTGAGGAAGTAGTTGATACCCTTAAATTAAAGCTGAAATCCTCTCACGTCAGCCGTCTTCGCAGAAACGAATGTACTATAGAAATGGGATTTGTTCATTCAGACCTTCTCACTAACCTTGAACGTGTATCTGACCATTGCTCCAATATTGCCGCTTGTATGATTGAGATTGCGCATAACAGCTTTGAAATGCACGGCTATATCAATACACTTGATAAGGACCATAATAAGCTTTATACTGAAAAATATGACTATTATTCAAAGAAATATACCATAAAGGAGCTTTTATAATGGAGCCTCATGATTACATTGTAGCAAATTTTGACGGTGAATATGTTATTCTTAAGGACAAGGACAGTAATGAAGAGCTGTTTATCGCAGCAGCGTTGCTGCCTGTAGGTATAGATATAGGTACAGAGCTGCATTATGAAAATCTTAGCTATGAAATAGTATAAGGTATATAAAATAAAAAGTCTGAGTTTTTTCTCAGACTTTTTGATTTGTCTAATTTCATTAATTCATCTATATTTTAAGGAGTGGTAATATGAAATACTGTGTGAACAATCTGAACGGTGACTACACAAAGGACGATTTCTGCTTTTTTTGGGGGCACACACCTTCCAAAGACGGAAAAATAGCTAAAACCTGCCTTAGTCAATGGTGGATATGTGAATTTGCTGAGGATAAATTAACCTTCTGCTGTGCTGAACAATATATGATGTATAAAAAAGCTTTGTTATTTAATGATTTGGAATATGCACAGAAAATTATTGAATGCAATGTGCCTAAGAAAATGAAAGAATATGGAAGACTTATCAGAGGCTTGGATGGAAAAATATGGAATGAGCATAAGTTTGATATTGTATTAAGAGGAAATATCCTGAAATTTTCTCAAAACGAAGATTTACGGGATTTCCTTTTAAGCACAGGAGAAAAAATAATTGTTGAGGCAAGTCCTTATGATAAAATATGGGGAATCGGAATGAGAGAATCCGCTGAAAACGCTGTTATTCCTCAAAAGTGGAATGGACTTAACCTGCTTGGTTTTGCACTTATGGAAACCCGTGATGAAATAAAAAACTGATATAAAATACAGCACAGGAAAACCATTCCTGTGCTGTTTTATTATATTAAATTGTGTACATTTTCCAGAACAAATTCAGCAAAATCCGCCTTATTGCATATCCGTATATCCGGGCAGTCAAGCTGACTAAACAGTGTAGAATCAGGTATTAAGCCGGTATCCGACGCTGAAAGCATTGAAATATCTATGGTGCTGTCCCCAGCAGAAATTATGTAGTCGGCATTTATTTTTTCGGCAAACATTTTCACTGCATGACCCTTGCTTAAACAAGGTGGGAAAATATATAATTTACGTCCCGAAAACTCTATTGGAAGGGGTGTTTCTTTTCCCGCCGCTGCTTTAAATTCCGCCGCCTCATCAGGTGTATTAAAGCCAAAAAATAAAAACATATCGTCCACAACTCTTGAGATTGTAAAACGGCTGTCGCCCTCGTACTTTGCATAAAACTCCAAAAGATGAGGCATATACGGCTTAACTTCTGACAGCGTTTTTCTTTTCCAATAACTATCTTCAACACCGTCAACAAGCAGTGTTCCCCCATTGCTCACAAGAGCATTTACAGAAACAGAGGGAAAATTTATTCTACCAAACTGCTTTATAGAGCGAGTTGTAACAGGAAGAAAGCATATTCTTTCATTTTTCATTATTTTTTCTAACAGGCTGACAGCCTTTTCACTCATAAAGCTTTGCTCCCTGCCCTCGTACAACTCAACGCAAATATTCCCCTCTTTCTTGTGTTTGTGAGAATGGATAAGAGTGTTATCAAGGTCACAGGCAAATAGTATCTTTTTCATATCAGTTATCGGCAAGGTTTTTTATAATGCCACAAGCTCTGTAGCATTTAAGCGGATAAACCTCTACCGAAACTCCTTTCTCTTCTGCCAATTGATAAATATGCCCTAAATATTCAGGGTCATCAAGACTGCTGACAAGTATTTTCCAAGGAATGCGTCTTAAAAGCACACGGGTTGTTTCACCTATGCCGGGTTTTATCAGGTTAATGTCCGAAATACCAAACTTTTCTGCAATTTCACAAACCTCAGCCATTCCGCAACCCTTTTCTGAATCATCATCAACAGGATTGCAATTATAAAACTCAGGGAAACATTTTTCAACAGCGTCAATAAATTCGTAAGTCCTGTCCTCATTAATCAACTCACCGTAGAACATTGCACCGTGAAAATCATTTTCACCGATAATATCTGTCCGTAAAAATGTACGGCTCATAAGACCTGAAACAGTTGAATTAAGGCAGGAACTTGCAATAAGAAAATCATCTCTTGTGCCATAAACAGAGTCAATATACGCAGGGTCTGAAAGCACTGCAAGGCTGTTGTCAACGCCCACAAAGTCTTTTAATGCCTCATCAAGTGTGCGCTGAATTGCACCCTTGCCTATCCAGCCGTCTACAAACTGCAATGACTCGGGGGAATGACGTTCAAGAATGTATTTCATTGCGTTTTTGTCAATACCTCTGCCACGAATTATTGAAATCGTGTAGTGACTAACGTTAATTCCGTACTTGCATTTCAAGTATCTTTTAATAAGAACACCTATTGAGGTTCCTGCTCGGGCAAGGGACACCAAGACTGCATCACTGCCCTTTTTTTTGTAAATTTTCTCTGAAACGGCAGCAACTGCTCCTGCTGTAATCCTTGAATAATTTTTCAGAGCATTTTCGTAAGCTGACATATATTTTTCAGAGGGTTTATATTCAAGCGGCAGCATTTCTGAATAGTGAACACCGCTTTGTATCAGTGCCTCACGTTCCTTTGTCGCCATAGGAACAACCTGTCCTGTAATATCCTTAAGAAGAATTTTTACATCATCTTCTTTGTATGTACTTCTCATATTTTCTGTGTTTCCCCTTTTATGCCGTAAATATCACCCAGTATTTTTATCTTATTCGCCCAGCGGGTGTGACATTTCACTTCGTTCATACGTGAGCCTGAGCTGTCTTTATGTACACCAAGTGAGTTGTGCCATTCAAGAATATCTACTGCGTCCTTATAATCATCAGCACTCACCTTCAGACTTTCATAAATAACAGGTAACTGTGAGGGGTGAATGGCAGTTTTTCCGGTAAAACCGTTAAGCTTATCAAGTTCAAGCTCCTTTTCCAAGCCGATTTTCCAGTTGTCGTTTTTGTCGTTCTTAAAATATTCCCACACCACACCGGACACAACATAATGACCGGCAAAGAAATTTATAACATCAACAAGAATATCTCTTATTACCCCTATATCATATACTGTCTGATTATCGTTGCGGCGGAGTCCGTATAATGCGCTGAAATCATTGCCGCCGACACGAATGTTAAGAACATAATCCCTTACGCTGTCGGTAATCTTTTTTATTGCAATAAGATTATCTAAACGCACTGCCTTATTTGCCACACTTCCGCTTTCAAGAATAGGCATAAAATAAAGCTCATTTCCGCTTTCTGCAATAATTTCCTTAAATACACTTACATAGCTGTTGCCGTTTACAACGTCAAATTTCGGGAAAATATAACCTGTTAATATTTTTTCATAAGGTGCAACCAGCTTATGAACATGACTAAGATGTTCAGGGCTTCTTACACGTATGAAAATAAGAGGCAGCTTATCCTTTTCAGTTGATGATAATGTTTCAAGGGTACTGCAAAGAATTTCCTCTGCCTGTGCAACTGTATCATCTGTAATTGAATCCTCAAGGCACAATGCAATTGATGTAAGGCAAGGATATGCTCCTGTTAATATCTTTTCTGCAATTTTATCATTAGCAGCGGGACAATATAACAACCCGCCAAGACTATATGCTAAATTCTCTCTGTTCAATTTTAATCTCCTGTTATTTTTGCCGTATGATTTTAGGAATTTCTATATAAGATACAACCTTTTCTGATTTATCTATTTCCCACTCTGTGTTATGTCCAAGCAGCTTATTCAGTGCAATGTTCGGAATATTCACACCTGCAGCAAGGCATGACATCTGCAGACCGCCTGACATACGTGTATTTACCTCTAAAAAGTAAGGCACTCCGTCCTTGTATCTGAATTGAATGTTGCAGGGATAACGAAGTTTGAGCTTTTTCATAATCTCAATTGCGGTGGGCATATTTTCGTTTTCAAAATCAACGTATTCATGTCTGCCGCTTGATTTAACACGGGGTACTGCAATAAGCCCACCTTCTGTATCAAGACAATCTATGCTTATTTCATTGCCTGAAAGGTATGACATAACCATAATCGGCGGAAAGCTTTCCTGCTCCGACAACATCTGAATAAGGTCATCATAGAAAATCTCTGAACCTTGATACCTTCTGAGGCTGTCAAAACCGCGCTTTTTTTCGCTTATTCTTCTGAAACTAAGAGCGCCCTCGTCCTGAACAAACTTCATACATACTATGTCATTGGTTTTACGAAGTTCGGCATAAGCGGTACGAAATTCTTCCACATTTGATACAAGCTTGTACTCGGGAATATTTACACCCTCACACCCGCTAAGGAGCTTATATGACTTGATTTTATCATTAAGGGCTGCGATTGTTTCATACTCGTCAACCATAACCTTTACGCCAATATCATTAAAACGGCGAATATTTTGGCTGATTTCTGTCATTTTTCTGCGTGGAATAAATACATCAACCTTATGCTCTTTACAGAAATCAAGGCAGAAATTAATATATTCCTCACCGTCTATATCAGGTTCACTGTACCATTCATCACACACAGCCTGTATAACTGAATTTTCTACTCTGTTACTTCCGATAACGTAAATCTGCTCGTTTTTATCCTGTTTTATAAGCTCAATAAGTCCATAAACTGTACTAAACCAATGATTAAACCAAACTTTTGTCATTTTATCCTCAATTCTTACATTTAAAAATATAAATATTTTTGTTTCCGTTTTTTCTAAGTGCATTAATAAGCACATTCAATGCCCTGCCTGACGGATTTTTTGCGTCAGTTATTACCACAACCTTATCATATTTTCTGAGGTTGTAGATAAATGTCTTTCGTTCCTCGTCATAAAGGCTTAAAAGCTCATAGCGGCTGTTTAAGGGGTAATCCGCCTCAGTGCTGACAGTAATTGGACTGCGGGTTGTGGAATGAGTAAAGGTGACGCACCCTTTATCTGCGATTTTTCCGCCAACATAAATTGCAGGATACATAAATTCTTCTGTACCCATAACAAGGATTTCTTCATCAGCCTTAAACTCTGTTTTTTGCATTATTCTTTCGGCAAGTCTGTCACAGCTTTCTCTGTATTCACCGCCGTTAATAAGTCTACGTGCATTTAAAGGGCAGTCAGCAACATCAAAAATGCTCACTGCCTCACAATTGCTGTCATCAGGAGAATAATAATCACCATTCCCGCTGAATTTTTCAGCAACAGGTATGTATTTTTTATTGTCGGTTTTAAGAATATAGTGAGTAGGTATGCCTAAGCTTTTATAACGTTCTTCCGACTCACTATCCATGCCGTTAATTAATGATAAAACCGAAAAATGTATATTAGTATTAAAGGTTTCTCTTATAACCCTTATTATATTCAAAATTGTATTGCCTGTAGTTACCTCATCTTCCACAAAAATAATACGGTCTGTGGTATTAATAACTGCGGCTATGTCTGTTTTTACAAGCTTTTGCTCTGTAGCGTGGCTGTGTTCCTCTGAAAAATAAAGGAACTCCACATTTTCAATCTGTTCACGTGTGGTTTGTGTATAAGAAACCTCAAGTTCTGCAGCTACCGCAGAACCGATTGCTGTTGCGGTTTCGGCAAAGCCTATTACAAGCAGCTTTTCATTCTTATATTCGTCTTTAATTTCATCTGCCAACTCCTTAAACAGCTTAAGTGTTTTCTTCGGGTCAACAGGAATATGCTTTCCCTGCAGCTTATTAACTACAAGGTAGTATCTTTTTTTATTATTTTCTCTTTTTGCAACTGACACAAGGTCATTTTCTTTATACATTATTATCTCCGAATCAAACAAGTAAACCCGCCGATGCCACTACTGACATCGGCAGATTTATGTTTAGTATTAACTTATTTTGCAATTGCCTTTCTTATCGCTTTTCTGATAAGGTCAACAGGTATCATTGTAGCAGCCATAATAACCACTGTTACCCAACCGATAACGCCGAAGGGTTCGCAGCTGAACATACTACCGATAAACTCAAATGGAGCAAGAGGAATAAGGGGTGCGTTTACAATACAAGCCTGTACTGCAATAATTGCAAAGAATACCTTTAAAAAGCCTGTATTTTCATTAAGTCCCTTGAAAATTCCAAAGCCCTCATCACGAACATTAAAGCCGTTAAAGAGTGCGCTGACAATAAACAGAACAAAGTAACCTGTAAGGAACTGCGCGTCTGTTTCGTAAAGGTTTCTGAAGAAAGGAACAAGGAAGTAGATAAAGCTGAGAGTAATGAGCCATGCGCCCATAACAAGAATCTGTACACCCATTTTCTTGCTGATGATACTTTCATCACGTCTGCGGGGCTTTTCCTTCATGTATTCCTTAAGTGCGGGTTCATTACCCAGCATAATTGCGCCTAAGCCGTCCATTACAAGGTTTACGAACAGTAAGTGTGTAACCTTAAGAGGCTCTTCAATGCCGAAGAAAGGTGCGATTGCACTTACTACAACGGCAGTTACGTTAATAACAAGCTGGAAGATACAGAACTTAAGAATGTTGTGGTAAATTGTACGTCCGTACCAAATAGCGTCTTTGATTGATTTGAAGTTATCATCAAGAATAACAATCTTACCTGCTTCCTTAGCAGCCTCAGTACCGCTACCCATAGCGAAACCTACGTCTGCTCTCTTAAGAGCGGGAGAGTCGTTTACACCGTCACCTGTCATACCAACTACAAGGTTCATTTCCTGACAAAGTCTAACCATTCTTGACTTATCTGTAGGTAATGCACGTGCAATTACTCTGATGTTGGGGATAATCTTCTTAACCTCTTCGTCACTCATGCTGTTAAGCTGCGAAGAAGAGATAGCAACGTCGCTTTCCTTTACAAGTAAGCCTGTATCCTTAGCGATTGCGATAGCAGTTTCAAGGCGGTCACCTGTAATCATTACAACCTGAATACCTGCCTCCTGAACTTCCTTAATAGCGTCCTTAGCCTCAAGTCTTACATCATCTCTGATACCAACAAGTGCTGTAATTACAACGTCATCGTTAATGGAGTTTTCAGTCATAGGAGATTCGGAGTAACCGAATGCAAGTACACGCATTGCCTTTTCAGCAAGGCTGTCGATTTTCTTGTTAAGTGCGTCCATATCAATAGGCTTTACATTACCATCAATATCCATATAAGACTTAGCCTTTTCAAGAAGTCTTTCAGGAGCGCCCTTATAGAATGTCTTGCCAACGTTATCAATTCTTACCTGACTGAACTTATTTGTAGAGTTAAAGCCCTGACCTTCTGTAACCTGATAATCGTCATTTTCAGCAAGGAGCTTATATGTGGATTCACCAATAA
Organism: Ruminiclostridium sp.; assembly: GCA_045604505.1. Classification (GTDB taxonomy): domain Bacteria; phylum Bacillota; class Clostridia; order Oscillospirales; family Ruminococcaceae; genus Ruminiclostridium_E. The sequence goes on from JAZUOE010000211.1 coordinate 9,168, forward strand.
ACTTTGTAAGAGCCTGGTCAGTTGCGTTACCGCCGATAACTCTGTGTTCAGAGTCAAACATTGACTGAGTGTTCTTGCCAATTGCAATATCAACAAGTGTCTTTACCTTACCGTGATTTTTAAGGTCATCAATAGGATAGGAATTACCATCGGCTGTGAAGAAATCAACAACCTCAAGAGAACCCTTTGTAATTGTACCTGTCTTATCGCTGAAAAGAATATTGAGAGAACCTGCAGTTTCAATACCCTCTGCCTTTCTTACAAGAACGTTATGGTCAAGCATTTTGCTTGTGTTCTGCATAAGAACCAGAGAAATCATAAGCGGAAGTCCTTCAGGAACAGCACATACGATAATTACAACCGCAAGAGATACTGCCTCAACAAACTTCTGAATAATTACGCTTAAATCCTGTGCAAAGAAAGCAGCTGCGCCGCCGTCCTGCTGGAAGAAGATAAAGTAAATGATATAAAGAACTGCAATTACAGACGCGCCGATATAACCAAAGGTAGAAATCTGACCTGCTAACTTTGCAAGTTTTACCTTAAGAGGAGAATCGGGTTCGTCGTCCTGCATTTCTTCAGCCATTTTACCCATCATTGTCTTTAAACCAACGCGCTGTACATCAAGTACACCTTCGCCATCAAATACAACTGCGCCTCTGAATAATGAGTGCTTATCAACGAAAGTATCACCTGTAATATCCTCAGGGAGAACAAGCTCTTCGGTTGCTGCAAACTTTTTACATTCCTCAGCCTCACCGTTAAGTGCGGAGTTATCAACTCTGAGGCTGCCGTCAACAAGAATACCGTCTGCAGGAATTTTATCACCTGACTGAAGAATAATCTTATCGCCAACAACTACATCATCAACTTCGATAATTGTAACAAGGCCGTTTCTCTTTACCTTACAAGTATCCTTCTTGGTGCTGTCCTTAAGCTGACGATACTTTGTATCACTTGCAACACCTGTTTTTGCAGAAACAATTGCAACAATCAGTACCGCAACGATAGTACCTACAGGCTCATAAATTTCAGCGTAGCCGAAGAAGAACATTACAATCATAAGTGCTGCTATACCAAGCAGAATCTTAATCATGGGGTCGCCGAATGTTTCCTTAAATTCCTGCCAAAAGGTTGTAGGTTCTGAATCAGGAATTGCGTTTGAACCGTGTTTTTCACGTGAAAGTTCAACTTCTTTGTCGTTAAGACCTTTTAAGTCCATTTATAAGTGCCTCCTTAAAACATACAATCAAGGAGAAACTTAAAAGTTTCTCCTTGAAACAGATATTAGCAATATCTTTTTGCGAGATCTGCAAGACCAGGATCCTGTGTGCCCTGACCGATTGCATTAAACTTCCATTCACCGTTATGTTTGTATAATTCACCGAAAATAAGCGCTGTGCAGCCGGAGTAGTTATCTGTAAGACTATACTTGCACATTTCTACGCCATTTCTTCCGTCAACAAGTCTTATGAACGCATTCTGAATAAGACCAAAATGCTGATGACGCTGAATTGCCTGGTAAATATTTACAACAAACACAATCTTGTCTACATCAGCAGGAACGCCGGATAAATCAACAACAATCTGTTCATCATCACCGTCACCGGCACCTGTAAGGTTATCACCCTGATGATTTACACTTCCTGAACTGTGGCGGAGATTACCGAAGTAAACTATATCTGCGTTTCCTCCTGTAAGTCTGCCGTTTCTTAAAAGAATTGCAGATGCGTCACAGTCAACAGGCTGTGGCTTAGGTGCAAATAATCCTGCGGAACGCTTAACTTCGTCCCAACCAAGACCTACAATTACTCTTGAAAGACCAGCATGGTCTTTTGATAAATTTACCTTCTGACCTTTCTGAAGGCTAACGGACATTTCTATCAATCCTTTCTTCTGATTATTTTCTACCGGCTACCCATTTAAGTCCCCAATGGAAAGCCTTATCCATATCTTCGTGACCTGCATAAAACTGAACAAATTTTTCAACACTAAAGGTTTCATCGTTCATGTTTTCAAATAATGCAAGGGCACACATTTTGTTTGACGAATTATAAGTATCCATCTTTACAATTAAATCCTCTGCATTAGGATATTTAATTGTGACAGTAGCGTCTGCCTGTTGCCAATTCGCTACGCCCTCATATATGAATGTATACACAAGAACACGCTTAATTTCAGCAATCTGATTACCGTTGATACGGAGATTTTCACCTGCTGCGGCATTACCTGTTCTGTCATCGCCGTCCAATGCAATATAAGGTTTGTTATTAAGAGAGCCAAAAGCATTTCCGAGTGCCTGAACGCAACCCTTTCTGCCGTCCTTTAACTCATAAAGACAACCTAAATCAAGGTCAATTCCGCTTGAACCGAAAAGAGATGCAAAAAAGCCTCTTTTATTAGGAGTGGAATTCCAGTTAAGATTAACAAGAATTTCACCAAGCTTTGCGCCGCTTTCTTTTCTCAGATTAACTTTGGCACCCTTTTGAAGGTTAATAGCCATCTGATTACCTCTGATTATTCAACATCAATGCCGAAGTTACCGCATAATGCAGCTAAACCGCCCTGATAACCGCTGCCGATAGCGTTGAACTTCCATTCACCGTTATTCTTGTAAAGTTCGCCGAAAACTGCTGCTGTTTCAATAGAGAAATCTTCACCTAAATCGTATCTCATAAGCTCTTCACCTGTTGCCTCATTGTAGATACGGATAAAGGAGTTGCTGACCTGACCGAAATTCTGACGTCTTTCATCAGCCTGATGAATTGTAACTGTAAATGCAATTTTGGAAATTTCAGCAGGAATAAGTGATAAATCAATCTTAATCTGCTCATCATCACCGTCACCGGCGCCTGTTGTGTTATCGCCAAGATGTTCGATAGAATTTGAAACGTGTTTACGGTTGCCGTAGAAAATAAATTCCTTATCAGTGGGGCATCTGCCGTTGTCGCCTAACATAAATGCTGCTGCGTCAAGGTCGTATGCCGAACCTGTATCGAAATTATTAACGTCCCAGCCTAAACCTACTATTACCTTTGTGAGTCCGGGATTGTCCTTTGTAAGACTTACCTTCTGACCCTTACTTAAACTTACTGCCATTTTTTTATCCTCCTTTTAAGCAACTTCAATGCCATAATGACCGCATAATGCAGCTAATCCGCCCTGGAAACCGCTGCCGATTGCGTTAAACTTCCATTCGCCGTTGTTTCTGTAAAGTTCGCCTACAACAACAGCTGTTTCTATTGAGAAATCCTCGCCTAAATCGTATCTGATAAGCTCTTCTTCATTAGCGTTGTTGACAATTCTGATGAAGGAGTTGCTGACCTGACCGAAATTCTGACGGCGGCCTTCTGCGTCATAAATTGTAACTGTGAATGCAATTCTGGTAATATTTGCAGGGATTTTGGATAAATCAACCTTAATCTGCTCGTCATCACCATCACCTTCACCTGTAAGGTTATCGCCCATGTGTTCAACGGCACCTGATAAGTGCTTAAGATTTCCGTAGAAAACGAATTCCTTCTCTGTAGGGCACTTGCCGTTTTCGCCAAGCATGAATGCTGCTGCGTCAAGGTCAAACGCCGCACCTGAATCAAATGCGTTTACGTCCCAACCAAGACCAACCATAATGCTTGTAAGTCCGGGATTACCCTTTGTTAAATCAACCTTTTGACCTTTTGTTAAATTAATAGGCATTGTTTTTTCCTCCTGTTACTTTTTGTTTATTTGTTTATTGGGCATATGATATAACTTGTTGAACTCTGACTTGATGGATTCGAGTCTTGCCTGGTCACCGACTCTCTGCTGACGAGCATTTTCCTGAATCTGACGGGTTTCTTCGATACCACTGACAATTGTTCTCCAAGTTGTTTCCAATGTTTCAATCTTGATTGAGCTACCTGCAGCAAGTTTTGCTGTCATCTTGGACTGCTCAACTGTATTCTGGGCATTCTTGATAAGCATTTCGTTTGTCTTCTGGTCAAGAGCTGCCATTGCCTCAGCCTGAATTTTCTGACGCTTGAGCATAATAGCCTGTGCAAGTGCCTGTTTAAATACAGGGAGAGTTACGATAAATGCAGAGTTAATCTTTCTTACAAGGTTCATGTTGCTGAATTCCATTGTCTTAATCATAGGAATAGACTGGATAGCAACGTTTTCCGCTGTTCTGAGGTCCTGTGTTCTCTGTTCAAGCATCATAAGTGCCTGTTCAAGGTTTGTGATTTCAAACTGGATAGAGTTATCACCTGTTGTAGCCATATCGTTTCTGCGCTGGTCAAGGTACGCCTGAATTTCCTTACAGCCCTGCTCACCTGCAAGTATGTACTTGACAAGTTCGTGGTAATAAGCTACATTTGCCTCAAACATCTGGTTGAGCTTTCTGTTGGACTGCTTGATTTCATCTTCGTAGCCCTTAAGCTGAACATAAACCTTATCAACCTCTTCACCCATTGTATGATACTTGGCGAGGATTTTTTCCAACTGTTTCTTAAGATTACCAAAAAGTTTACCAAAAAGTCCGGGACTTTCCTTGATTTCGTCAATGTCGAATTTTGCCATAATCTTAGAAAGTGTCATAAGCATTTCGCTGGATTCGTCAAGCTGTGACATGTTCATGCTGTTAAGAACAATGTCAGATGCCTTTGAAATCTCATCAGCGGCTTCGGCACCGAAAGATACAATTGATTCAAGGTTGTTGATTTCGATTGTGCTGACAATTGCATCAACCTCTTCGGAATTAACAAGCTGAGCATTAAGCTGTTCTCTGTCAGCAACAATATCGTACTGAACAGGCTCGGGTTCAGCAACTACAACTGTTGTATTCACTGCGTCAGCCTGTGCCTGAGGCTTTGCCTTTGAAAAATCTAATCCCATTTTAAACACCTCTTCTGAATAATTTTTCCCGCCACGTCGGACGTGAATTGGTTTGTATTTTTGAAAAATCAGGCACCTGCAAATCATATACATAATCGCCGACCTGATATTCCTCCAAAATTTCTCGGGTATAGTGCGTTTCTACACTCTGATACCCTGTTGGTACAAAGAATACCACATCAAATCCCACTAAGCTTAAAAACCTGATGATAATTGCCTCTTCAATTGTTATCGGATTTTCTCCTGTGTTTATATACACAAGCTTAGGGTTTTTCTTTGTAAAATCAAAGTTCTGAATTTTTCTGACTAATTCCTTACTCAAATTAAGAACTGTGGAAATAATTGTATATTCCATACCTCTTTCCATTGTGCCTTTGATTATCTTGCTTTCTATAAGCAACTGAAGTTTATCAAGGATATGGTCCTGAATTTCATCTCTGAGCATTTTGTACTGATATACATTGCTTTCCTTGATTTTGGTTTTCAGCAGCTTTCCGTTTTTGAAGAAGGAAACCGCCTGAGGCTTAACAGGATTATCACCGTCGAATTTCTGACAACCTGCCGTCCACAAAAGCGTATCCTCTGTCAGAAGGTTTTTAATTCCCTGCCAATATGGGTCAGTCTTCCCATTTTTAATGCCTGAAACCTTTGCAAATATTACCGGTATTTTAACCTCGCCGTTTTCTGTGGAAAAACCGGGACGGTATTTAAGCTCCTGATTCCACAGAATAGCAATTTCTTCATACATTGTCTTTAAAACAACCGAAGATGCCTTTCCATACTGCCGGTTTCTGTAAAGACCTGAATCCTGATACAATATTTCTCCCAGTTCCTGTTCTGCATAAAAAGCTACAGTTCCTACACTTGCAGAGGAATTTGAAACAGGGAACGAAGAAACATCAAGAGAGGTTTCATATACAAATTCCTTCAAATTATTATCTGTAAGAATGCAGTTATTATTCAGGTTTGGAACAAGTACAAGCACATCTGTCGGCAGCTTTGATAAAAGCTTTATAAACAAAGTCTCATTTTCAGTGCTGCAGCCGCCAAGCATTATTACACAGCCAACATCGGGGTGTTTCCAGGTGCCGAAAATTTCTCCCTGATAACGCTTAAGCCAACATAAAATATACACCGCACTGTTAATCAGCTTATTTACAGAACCCTTGTTCTCTGCCTCTGCAAGAAACAGCTTGATAAATTCAAACCTCATAAGCTGCTGCAAGTCATTGTTGGGTGCGTAAATAATGTTTTTCGCCAAGTCGCTTAACGCTGATTCGGCATTAGGATACTGTCCACGCTTAATTCCCGCTATTTCTTCAGAATCGGGAACAGGGATTGTATTCTCAAGTATCAAAAGCTTACGCTTACTTGCTTTAATCTCTGAACTGAAACTGATAAGCTCGTTCTGATAAACAAGCCTGTCCTCTACACCTCTTATTTTGTAGTATATGGTATTCAGCTTTTCGGTGCTTTTACGTAAAGTCAGCGGTGTAAGTGCGTCCTTGAAATCCTTGTTTTTCAGCCACACATTCTGCTGTACGCTGTACTTTGGTGCTGCACCGCAGACACGCTCCATATTTGCACGTTTTGTAATATTATCACGTATTTTCTTAACGGAAAAATCTGACGGGAAAGGTTCAGAAGTGCTTAAAAGCAGCTTATCCGAAAGCCTTGATTCAGGGTCATGCTTTAAATACCCTTCATCACCCGAATACTGCAGGAAAACTATATCGCAACCTGCACCTGAAAGGATTGAAATAAGGAGCAATTCATAATAACCCACATTCCCTTCATAAAGCACTTTGGGAACATCACTGCTGCCAAGCTTGGACAAAATGCGCTCAAATTTATAGTACATCCAGCACATAAATTTTACGTAGGCATTTTTCAGCATATTATCGTTTTTGCCCATATTTCTTAAATCGCAAAGGGTATTATATATAGAGGACGAAATTATCTGACGCTGCGCATCATTTATACGGGGCAGCCATTTTTTAAGACTATCATCAATAAAATTTAAGCTGCAGTTAAAACCTTCACCCATAATCTCATAATAATAAGAAAGATTATTTCTGTCGGGATTAGGTATTCCGCCCTCGATTACAACGCCGCCTTTTCGTGACTCTTCATAATACTTTGTGAGAAATGAATCTACCTCGCTGTTATAACTAAGAAAGCGGTAGAAATATACATAATTTCCGCCACGCTGATTAAGATTGCTAAAAAAATCGTTAAGAGAGGTTATTTTTTTTCGCTGAAACATTCCAATGTTCACCTCTTAGCTTTATTGTTGACTTTATTGATTGCAAATCCAAAGCCTGAACCAACTATACCGCCAACTATATGTGTAAGATTTGAAATATTATCCTGAATAAAAATTCCGCTGTAAATCTGTTCACCTATATAAATAATTGCAACAATTATAAAGGTTACAGGTATTTTTCCGTCCTCAAAGCTTGTGAAAGATGAAAGCAGGATAAAAGCAAATACAACCCCACTTGCACCCAAAAGCTGTACTGTAGGAAAGAAAATAAAGTTGATAAGTCCTGTCACAATTGCAGTAACAACAATCACAAAAATCATGTCGCTCTTGCCATATTTTTCCTCAAGCAACGGACCGATAACAAGAATCATCATCAGGTTCCCCATAAGATGATTTAAATCGGCATGACCGAATATATGACCTATAAAACGCACATAAGTCAAGGGGTTGAGCAGTGATGACCTGTATACGCTGAAAACAACGTCATTACTTGCACCAAATGTTATTAAATCAAGTACAAAAGCAACAAAACAAATAGCTGTAAACCCTAAAATCACAGGTGAATTAAAGGAAATTCTGATTTTTGGCTTTTCAACATTATTAGACATTTCTTACACTCCCATTTAAATAAATCCGTTAATAAAAAGATTTATACATTCATATCCCATAGCAAGGTTTATATTTTGTCCTTCGTCAATACCTGCTGTACTTATACCTATAAGCTCACCGTTCATGTTAAGTAATGCTCCGCCTGAGCTGCCGTGAGAAATAGGAGCGGTAAACTGTATCATATCAACAGAATTTATTTTTCTGAAACCTGAAATAATTCCGTCAGACACGGTATTGAACAAGCCTAAAGGACTTCCTATTGCTACAACCTTCTGACCTCTTACAAGCTTTGTTCCGCCCTTATAAACAGGTATAGGAGAAAGGGTACGGTCAATTCTTATAATAGCAAGGTCCTGAAGTGAATTATATTTAATCACTTCATCTGTTTTATATATATTGTCGTCATCTTCTATTTTTACGCTGTAAAATCGTCCGCCGTTGGCAACATGGTTGTTTGTAAGTATAAAACCGTTACGGCCAATCATTATTCCCGAACCTGAACCTACCGCCTTACCCTGTGCGTTATGAATACCTATCATAACGACCGAAGAGGCAAGTTTTGCAAGTTCTTCCAGTGATTTTTCTCCGCTGCGTACAGATGTATTAATCATAGGTGCTGCAGGAGAGGTACTTCTGCGGTTTCTTTCAGGAATTTTCACTACCACATTTCCACTGCTCTGCTCTGTTTTTGGTGCAGATACAGGTTCAGTCCTCTTTACAGGCTTTATGTATTCGGGAATTGAAAGCTTTCTTTTTTCGCCGACCTTAACTGCACGTGAAAAACCCGCTTTATCCAGTGAAGAATCTATATCACATTCACACTGCACAAGCAAAACATCAAAACCAAGAAGTGTAAGCAGATAACAAAAAAGATATTCCTGTATTCCGCTGACATTACTTGCGGCAATCTTTACTGTCAGCCTGTCGCTCCAGTTTATTTTGGCGGTACCAAACAGGTAATCCAGCCAAAACATTAATTTTGTGCAGAAATTTTTACGTATTGTTTCGGAAACAGAGGTTTTAAATTTGGAATAGATATTTAAAACATTTTCTATTCCTGCACCCAAAATCTCTTCAAATGCAGTATCACCTGCTGTATATTTCAGCGAAAGCTTTTTTTCGCTTAAAAACTTAGTGTATTTATCCGAATAAAACCCTATATCATCAGAGGAAACGAGCTTTGGCAATGTTGATAATCTATGATATACAGAAACGGCAGTTTCATCAGATAAAGTATTATCCATTTTTGAAATATCGCTTAAAAGAGAATCATAAAAACCGATAATGCGGACAAAATAAACGTTCTTGCAGTTACCGCTTAAATTCCCTTTAATTCTGCAGAAATCCATAATGGAATTAATTTCCATAGCATTATGCTTAACATTAAACAGCGTGTTCATAATCTAAACCGACCTTTATGGTATTTTGCAGTTTTGTGCATAAAAATATGTATTTTCGCAAACTTATACCTCTTTATTATACATAACTTTGTGAAATTTGTCAATAGAAAAGTAAGAAAAAGAGCATATTTTCACCATTTCTTATATAATTTTTTACCAAATCTTCACTATGAATTTAATGCAAAAGGACGAAAATGCCTTTTTGGGCACTTTCGTCCGGGTTGATTTATGGATTGCAGTGGGATTTGAGATATAATGCAAGTGCATTAATTATAGAATCCTCTAATTCGGGTGTTAATGCAAAGCTGCGGTCAGTGTTTACATAATTAAGAGCAGGTACGCTTTCTGAAATCTCTATATCCTGAATATACACAAAAAAGCCTTTTTCGTGCAGTTTTTTCTCAAGCTTGGAAATCAAAGCGCCCCATATATACTTATTCTGCTGTACAAACCGCAGGATAGATTTTTCATGCTCACCGCCCATTTTCAAAAGTGGTTTTAAAAGCATGGCGGCACTTGACGGTAGCTTATTTGCAAGAGCAGTGAAATCCAGCTTAACATTGCAAAGCACAAGTCTTAACCGTGAGCTGTCACCTCTGATAACCAGACCGCCAAGCTCTGCCCCTTCATCAACTGATTCCCTTAACAGACGATTAATAACCGTAGTCAGCTCACTGTCATAAAAATTCACAAGGCATTTGAGCAGCTCCATTTTGTCATTTTCAGAAACAAGAGAAAGAATATCTGAGGCAATCACAAGAGCGGTATCGTCCAGTTTTTTCAGCAGCTTAAAAATCATATTTCTGCTGTCTTTTGAATAACACTTTTCAATAAATCCGGGCAATAGGGTATTTATGGTTTTGTCATAATCTATTCTTTCAAGAATGACATTTATTTCGTACATTAAAGAAATCATCTCCTTATTTTTTCATAACGGTAATATCAGCCTTGCTGTTTCTTGAAATTCCGTCATCATTATAAAGGCTGTACTCTGCCCCTTCAAAGCCAAGCATAGAAAGAGCGGAATAATCAAGCTGTGCTGTATTTTTTGCGGGAGCGCAAAGAGGAATACTCTTACCCTCACGAATAAAAAATATCATTTCATTCAGTGCCGCTTTTACATAGTGATGACCCTTAGGCATAACCTCTGTATCATAATCCTCTGTACTTCTCATACGCACAAGCATCATCTTTTCAGGCAAATAAACATATCTCCCCTGTGCATTCTGTGTGTATACAGGTGTAAGCATTAATTCGCTGCCCAAAAGGAGCTGGTCCTCTACTGCCGCTGCGTCAGAGTCATTTCTGAAATCAAAGGAAAGGGGCTTAAACATCATTTCGTCATTCTCTGCCGCTTTCAGATATTCACTGTAAAGATAAGGTATAAGGCTGTAGCGGATTTCAACCATTTTCTTGCAATCTTCACAATTATCAAAGCGATAAAGCTCCTGCTCTCTTGTACCAAGTGCTGCGTGATTGCGCATAAGAGGGGTGAATGTCGCAAACTGGAGCCAACGCAACATTAAATCCTCTGTCGTGTTGCTGCCAAATCCGCCTAAATCTGCACCTGTATAAAGAAAACCTGCCATATTAAGAGAGGGCATCATCTGAACATTCATCAGCAGGTGTGACCACCAGGATTTATTGTCACCCTGCCATATTCCGCCGTAACGATGTGCGCCGACACAAGATGAGCGTGAAAACATAAGTATTCTCTTATCAGGAGAAAGTCTTTCAAAAGCCTCTCCTGCTGCTCTTGTCATGTTATAGCCGTAAAGATTATGCACCTTTTTATGAACAACCTTTTCGCCGTCTACTACATGAAAAAATTTATCATAATCACCGGTGTTGTTGCTTATTCCTGCTACAAGACCTGTAAATTCAAAATAGTCGTAAATGCCCATATTTCCCTTGCTAAGCTCATTTACACGGTCAATAACGCTTTCTAGCCTGTCATCAGTATAGAAAATTGCAGGTTCGTTCATATCGTTCCAAAAACCGTCCACACCCTGCTCAAGAAGAACAGCATATTTATTGCCGAACCATTCACGTGTTTCAGGCTTAAGAAAATCGGGGAAATGAACTCGTCCGGGCCATACTGCTCCTACAAAGTCACCACCCTTTGCGTCCTTGCAGAAATAGTTGTTTTTAACACCTTCTTCGTATACGTCATACCCTTCTTCAATCTTAACTCCCGCGTCAATTATGGGCACAAGGTGAATGCCCTCTGCTTTCATTTCAGCACAAAAATCAGAGAAAGCAGGAAAAGCGTTTTCGTCTACAGTAAAATCCTTAAAACGCTCCATATAATCTATATCAAGATATATGCTGTCTATAGGAACATTTCTTTCCTTATATTTTTGCGCGACCTCACGTATATCCGCTGCATTTTTATAACCCCAGCGGCTCTGACCGTAACCGAATGCCCATCTCGGCGCCACATAGCTTTTTCCTATAATACGGCGGAACTGCTTTACTATATCCTTTTCACTTTCGCCTGTGATTACATAAATATCCATGTTGTAATCATCGGCTGTAATTCTGAATACACTGCGCTTTTCGTAGCCCACATCAAAGGTCAGTGTTCCGGCATAATCTATAAAAATTCCGTATACATTGTCGCCTGAAACAATAAAGAAATTATGTGTTCCGTAAAGTGAGTTTGTGTCTTCCTGATGATTGCAGTTGTCGGTATTGCAGCTTGTGTATTTCCAGCCGCGCTTATTAATACCTCGCACCTGTTCACCAAGTCCATACACCTTGTCGTTGTCATTAAGAGAGATAGAAAATCCGCCCTCTTCTTCCTGTTTCAAAAAAGGAATTTCACCCTCTGAAACGGGAATTTCTTCAATAATGCTATAGGTTTTGATAGGGTTGCCAAGTCTGAATTTTTGCATAATAAAAATCCTCCTTATTATATAAAAACCGCCTTCCCCACATAATAAAAATCAGTGTTGAAAAGCGGTTGTTCACCTCGTTCATTTTTTTTCAATTGAAATATAGCACAAACCTTTCCGTTTGTCAATACATAAAATTAAAAAATTTTTTCAGAAAAAAAGCACCCATTTAGGGTGTCCGCCATATAGAAGTTTTTAATCCCGCCGTTTCTCAACTGCGGGATTAATCATTTCTTATAAAAGGCGGGAACTGCCCAAAGGGGCTCCCTTTCAGGGTACTTTTTATACAATATTTATTTAAGAATTTCAGTTTTCGCCTTTTCAAGAGCGGCTATCACCTTATCGCACCACTCATCAAATTCCTTATCCTCCTGCTGACATTCTTCATGTGCCAAAACATATTCAACTGCCTTTCTCATTCCCTGTTCAAAGCGCACCTTTGCAGTAAAATAAGGAACGGCATTTTTCAGCTTTTTATTATCAAACACAACTGAATTTGCTTTATCGCCAATGAGCGAACCTGCAAAATCGTATTTGCCAACTGCGTGAAGAAAATCAGAGGGAACATAATATGCCTTAAGCTCAACGCCAAGTGCGTCTGCAATTGCCTTATAAATCTGATTCCAGGTGAGGCTTTCATCAGAGGTAATCTGAAAGCTTTCGCCAAGAGCATGAGTGTTTCCCATAAGACCGATAAAAGCCTGTGCAAAATCGCTGTTGTGGGTCATTGTCCAAAGCGAAGTGCCGTCACCGTGTATGATAACAGGCTTACCCTCAAGCATACGCTTGACAACCTGCCAACTACCCTTATCACCATGAACACCAAGCGGCACTGAACGCTCGTCATAGGTGTGGCTAGGACGGATTATAGTAACAGGAAAACCATTTTCTCTGTACATTTTCATAAGAAATTCCTCACAAGCAATTTTATTGCGTGAATATTCCCAGTAAGGATTAGCAAGAGGGGTTCCTTCGGTTATTCTGTAATCTGAAAGAGGCTTTTGATAAGCAGAAGCAGAGCTTATATACATAAACTGCTTTGTTCTGTCCTTGAACAGACGATAATCACGTTCAAGCTGTGCAGGTACAAAGCCTATAAAATCACATACTACATCAAATTTCAAATCCCCTAATTTTTCTGTAGCCTCAGCCTCGTTATTGATATCACCGCTGATTACCTTTACATTTTCGGGCAGCTCTGCTGTTCTGTTGCCTCTGTTGAAAAGATAAAGCACCCAATCGGGATTAGCAGCCAACTGCTTTGTAATAGCCATACTTATTGTACCTGTACCGCCGATAAACAATGCCTTCATATAAAAATCCTCCTTATATTTTCATTATAAGAAAATTATATATTATACATCGTTTTTGCACTATAACAATACTGCTGTAAAATTGTAAAAATCTATTTAAAATGGCACTCCGTAAGGAATGCCTTAAAATTATTTCACTTTCTTTACCTTGTCGGTAAGCTTTCTTGCACCAAACATTATCAGTGCAACCAAAGCTACAAATATTATCCATATTAAATGCTCTGTTCTCGTTACTCCCACCTGAACAATCTCCAGCTTTCCTGAAACGTCCCACTCGTTTATAGAACTGTCAACAGTGTTATTATTGCTTAAAATAAGGGAAAAGTTGCGAAAATACGGACTTTGTTCTCCCCCGTCATAACATAAGGTAACCCGAACATTTTCAGTGTTCTCAGGAACTGCCGCATAGCCAACTTCAGAACCAAGCTCGTAACGGTTAAAGCTGCCGTTTCCGTTGTTCTTTTCGGTTTCATAAAAATGAATTACTTCTCCGTTTTCATCAAGAAATTCAAGAATACAGTTACCCGTACCTTTGCCGGAAAGATTACCCATAACAAAATAAAACCATACACCCAACGCGCCCTCTGTAGGGAATTTTACGTACGCCTTACCGCTGTCACCCTTAAAACTCAGTGTTCCGTAAGCGTCTTCATAGTAAACAGTATCGCCTTCCCATGCAACCTTATCATAAGCTTTCATAAGGTTTGTATCATGCTCTGCGTACGCAGTAACAGACATACTGATTGCCATAACAACTGCCGCAATGAGGAAAAACAGTTTTTTCATCTGTTTCTCTCCTTCATTGCTCTGTCGATTGTTCGCTTTGCGTCACGCTCTGCCATACTGTCACGCTTATCATGGAGCTTTTTACCTTTGCAAAGTCCGACCTGAACCTTAACACGACTGCCCTTAAAATACATTGAAATAGGAATTAAGGTAAGTCCGCCCTGCTTTACCTGTCCGAAAAGACGGAGAATTTCACGCTTATGCATTAATAATCTGCGCTCACGAAGTGGGTCCTTATTAAAAATATTACCCTTTTCGTAAGGACTTATGTGCATTTGCTTTACATAAGCCTCACCTTTTTCTATAGCAATCCAGGCGTCTTTTAAATTAACTCCGCCCTGACGTATGGATTTTACTTCTGTACCTGTCAGCTCAATTCCTGCCTCGATACTTTCAAGTATATAATATTCATGCCTTGCCTGTCGGTTTTCGCTTATTGTTTTTATATTTTCAGCCATATTGCGTCCTTTCTCTATGAATTATTGCTGTAATGGTATATTATACCACACTTTTTTATTTTTAGCAAGTACATTTGTATCAAAAACCGCTGAACATTAAATGCTCAGCGGTTTTACTTATTTTTTGTAGATTTCTGTGAGCAAATCCCAGTTTGCAAGTGCCAATTCAGCTATCTGCGGGTCATACATTATGCCCTTATTCTTCTCAATCTCGCTGTAACAGACGTCCATAGGAAGTGCTTTTCTGTAAGAACGGTTTGATGCCATTGCGTCAATAGAGTCACAAACCGCAATTATCCTTGCTCCTAAAGGGATTTCCTCATCTTTTGAGCCAAAGGGATAGCCCTTTCCGTCATAGCGTTCATGGTGGTGCAGTATGATTGCTGAAATTCTCGAAAATTTTGCCGATTTCATAAGAATTTCAGAACCAATCTCAGGGTGCTTTTTCATAAGCTCCCATTCCTCGTCGTCAAGTTTGCCCTCTTTTAAAAGAACACGGTCAGGAATGCCGATTTTTCCTATGTCGTGAAGATGTGCGGCAATATGTATTTCCTGCGTCTGCGCCTCAGACAAGCCCATTAATCCGCAAAGAATACAAGCCATTTCACTTACTCTGTCAGAATGGTTGCCTGTATAAGGGTCACGCGCGTCAAGTGCTGATGATATACATTCCACAAATTCGTGGTATTCATAATTTGTTTCACATTCACAATTCATCTCATATTCTCTCCTTGCATTCATTATTGTAATAATATCACCATTTACCTGTAAAGTCAATATAAGTGTGAAAATGCGCCGATAAATTACCGACGCACTTTCTGCAAAAAAATTCTTTAAAGGAGAAGTAAATTTGTTTATTTAATAAGTTTTTCACCCAATGCCTTGCACTTTGCAAGGTCATCAGCGGAAGGGGTTTCATTTACAATAAGACCTTCACCGCCGCAAATTGTTGCTCCGGCATTTCCTGCACGTTCAACCCAGTTTCTCATCCACTCACCGTCGCCCCAGCCGTATGAACCGAAAAGGGCAATTGTCTTTCCTGAAAGGGAGCTTTCAATACCTGCAAAGAATGGCTCAAATTCGCTTTCTTCCAACTCTTCTGCACCCATTGAAGGGCAACCGAAGGCTAATCTGTCATAATCTGAAACAGAACCCTTGAAATCAGATACATTGAAAAGCTCTGCTCCTGCGCCTTCTGCAACTGCCTTTGCCATTTCTTCGGTATTACCTGTACCGCTCCAATAAATAACTGCTGTTTTCATATTATGTTATCTCCTTTTGTATTATGATATTTTTAAGGCCTGATATATGTCAAAGCCTGTATTTAACTTATTGCAAAGAAAACTCCTGCATTTTGCGTAATTTGAAAAGGTACGTGCCGCTTTTACTTCGTCACCGTAAACCTTGTGACAGCCGCACAGCTTATAGTTTGCGCCGTTATTTTCAATAAATCCCTCTACATCTTCTAAAGGATAGTCAAGAAACACACCTACCTCATGGGGAAAGTTTCCGCAGCCCTCAATCCTTTGCGATAAGCGTTTTATACATTCATCAAGGCTGTATTCGGCAGGATAGCCGTATTTTATAAGAAATTCTCTGATTTTACAATCTGAAAATCTATTCTCCATAAGCCTTCTGTTATATACAAGCAGCAATGCTTTTTCTTCACACTCGCACAGGATTTCTATTTTCAGCCCCTTTTCGGCAGTTTTCTCATTAAATCTCTTTATATTTTCATTTAAATCAAGCTCTTTGCGTTTCACTGAAAGCATATTCGCCGCTTTTATTCCAAGCAGTGAGGGTGCAGCGTGAAAAGCAAGTTTTTGTTCAAAGCCTATATATTTTTCTATAACAATCACCTCTTTTGTTAGCATATACTAA
>JAZUOE010000212.1:0-4518 GCA_045604505.1 Ruminiclostridium sp.
ATGGATTTATTTTCAACGGTATACGTAAAATGAAACCCTCTGATTATAAGGGAAGAGGCTTAATGGCACGTTTAATCGGAAATGAAACAGAGTTTTATGAATTTCAGACAGCTTATGTCGCTCAGCCTGATGATGTTAAGAACAGACTTGTTGATTTCTGTGCAGAATGCAATCAGCGTTATCAAGGCCAACAAGCGCATCGCATAATAACCCTTCCTGAAGTTTATACTCCTGCCTTTGCAAAGGAATTGATGAACGGTGCAAGTGAGGGTACATTACCGATTGCTATTTTATCAGACAATGTTCAGCCATTTTATTATGATATCAAGCGTCCTATCATTCTTATTTCTGGTCAGAATGATATTCCGCCTTTATTCCAGCAAGGTATTGCTGAATTGGCGTCAGCTAACGGCAGCAGAGTGTTTGTATATGATGGCGGAAATCCATTTATGAATGCATCAAAATCTGATTATAACATAATTTCTGATAAGAAGGAATTTTGTGATACAGTGCTTGATTCTGCAAAAATTGCAGACGCTCACACTATTGCTATTATTACCTCATTCAGCGGTTATAAAAGTGGAAATGATAATGACCCATTTGCAAACATCGGGCTTGATGCGGTTATTTCAACTGCTCTTGAAAGTGAAAATCTGACAGTTATTATTTGCGAAAGAGTTTCAGAGATCAATAACTATACCTATGAGGCATGGTATAAGTACATTATTGGCAAGGGCGCTTATTTTTGGGTTGGTAACGGCTTTAGCAATATGTATCAGCTGCCTCATCTTGATAATTTCAATGACGACAGAGCAGAAGATGATGAGGGTTATGTTGTAGAAAAGGGCCGCGCAAGACGTGTGAAATATATTTCCAGTGAGGTGTATAAGAGTGAATGACAGAATATTGGTGGAAGTTTTCTTCCCCGCTGTATGTAAGCATTTTGATGTGTTTATTCCTGATGATATTTCGTTCTACAGAATAAATGAAATGCTTAAAAAGGTTTCGGTTCAGTTGACAGACGGACTTTTTGTACCGAGTGATGATAATGTGCTTTGCGATAAAAAAACCGGTACAATTTTAGATATAAATCAGACAGCAAGAAGTCTTTGTCTGCATAATGGTTCGAAACTTATGTTTATATGAAAGGGATTAAGATTAATGAGTTTTTTGAAAAATAGATTTGTAATAGGCTGTATATGTATAGTAATTGCATTTGCGGTAGGATTTATAGGCGTTCCGTTTTTTACAGATATGACAAGTGAAAAAGTTACTGTTGTAATTGCGTCCCGTGACATTCAAAAAGGAGCAGTTCTTGATGAAAGTATGTTCAGAATGATAGAAATGAGCTTATCTGATTTACCTTATTCAATGTCAGACCTATATTCATCAATCAGCGGAAAAAATGACAGTTGCATATTTATGCAGGATTCCACCGGAAAGCTTTATGCCGCTAAGGATATATATGTAAATGATTTTATATCCAAATCAAAAATCACATCTAAAATTCCTTATAAAAATAAGGAGCTAAGAGAATTGGCTGAAGGTGAATTTGCAACTACAGTAGCAATAGGCGGACTTGATGCGTCGGTTGCAGGTAAAGTAAGACAAGGCGACGTTATTACACTTCTTATTGCAACAGGTGAAGATGAAAAAATATCGGCTAATATTTACGACGAGTTGATGTATATGGAAATTCTTTCTGTTTCATCCAGCGAGGGTGTTGACATAACAGGTGACTCTACAGAACTTATGCCCTCTTATGTGACATTAAAGTGTAATCTCACACAGGCACGTATGTTAGCACAGCTAGGTGAAAATTATTCAATACATTTTGCTTTTGCAGCGCATGGCAGCAGTGAACGAGCAGCTGAACTTCTTGCTAAACAAGCGGAATATTTCACTAACGCACCGGAGGTAGGCTGATGAACGGTAAAATTGTATGTATATGGGGAAGTCCCGGCAGTGGTAAAACGGTACTTTCTTTAGCCATAGCCGCAAAGTTAGTAAGTCAGAAGAAAAATGTAGTAATTTATTCAGGTGATAAACTAACTCCCCACCTTAAGGTGTATCTGCCCGAAACAGATATATCAGGTAAGGAATCTATCGGCTCCCTGCTTATGTCTAACAGATATGAAGATGCTGAACTTGCAAAAAGAATGCTTTGTCACCCGAACAGTGAATATCTTTGCTTTGTGGGAATGGCACCCGGTGATAACTATATTACATATCAGAGTTTCAGCCGTGAAAGTACAGTTCATCTTGCGAATAAATTAGCTGCACTTGCTGATTATGTAATAATAGACGGAACTTCAAACCCCATTGATGATATGATGACATTGGCAATGATGGAATTGGCGGATATTGTTATAAGAACTGTAACACCCGATAGCAAAGGTGTGGTTTTTCAGGAGGCAAACAAAACAATTTATCGTGACGCAAAGTTCAATTATGATAAACATATTACTGTTATGGGCAACGTAAAAGAAAATTCTCCCTATGCAGAAACTTTGGCTATACTTGGTCAGTTTGATTATGTTTTAAATTATTCTTATGAAGTAGAAAATAAATTCATCGGCGGGGAGCTTATGAAGGGATTTAATCGTTCAGCCGGAATAAAATTTGAAAAAAGTGTAACAAAACTTGTTGAAAGGATTGAAAAATTTGAGTATTGATTTAGATTCTTATCTTTTATCAAAATCTACTGACTATTCTTACAGCGATATTCTTGCTGCAACGCAGGAGTTCATTTCTACAACATATCAGGATTTATTATCTAACGATATTAATGCAGATGACAAAAGACTTATCAAGGATTATATAAGACAATATCTCGTTACACGCAATGTAAAGCTCAGTAATGATATGGGAGCGGATGCGCTGACAGAAAAGCTTTACATGGACATGGTTGAGTTTTCGTTTATTACAGTGTGGCTTAAAAATGCTGAGGAGATGAGGCTTGAGGAAATCAATATCAATGCCTGGAATGACATTGAAATTATTGCTGACGGCAGAAGGCAGAAATCATCAGCAAGTTTCTTATCTCCTCAACACGCAATAGATGTTGTAAGACGTATGCTACAGGCAAGTGACGCAGTTATTGACGACGGACGCCCGACAGCGCTTGGCTCATTGGCGAAGAATATACGTATTGCCGTTTTAAAAACTCCTATTCTTGATGATGATATTGGTGTTGCGGCATCTATACGTATTATCTCAAGTTCAAGCTTTTCTCGTGAAAATCTTTCTGTAAATACTGCATCAAATGCAATGCTTGATTTTTTATCAACAGTTATAAAGTACAGTGTTAGTATTTGTATTGCAGGTAATACAGGTTCAGGTAAAACCTCTACAGCAAGTTGGATATTATCTACAATACCAAACGAAAAGCGTATATATACAATTGAAGAAGGTAGCCGTGAATTTAATCTTATTCGCACAGATGAAAATGGAAACCCTGTAAACAGCGTAATTCACACAATAACAAAGTCTACTATTGACCATAACGGTGATGTAACTCAAGAAGACTTATTAGATTTATCCCTTAGATTTGACCCTGACGTAATTTGTGTCGGTGAGATGCGCAGCAGAGAGGCATTTGCAGCTCAAGAGGCTGCAAGAACAGGTCATACAGTTATTACTACTATTCATTCAAAGTCAGCAGTAGGTGCTTATATGCGTATGACAACCTTAGCTAAGAGAGCCTATGAATTTACAGACGAAACTCTTATGAAGATGATGATTGAGGCATTTCCAATTATCGTTTATCAGCGTCAATTAGAAGATGGCAGCCGTAAAATTACTGAAATAGTTGAGGGTGAAGGTTATGAAAACGGTAAGCCAAAGTGCAGAACCTTATTCAGGTATATTGTTGATGATAACGTTGTTGAGGACGGCACCGTAAGAGTAGAGGGACATTTTGAGCAGGTAGAAAGAATTAGCGATTCACTTCGTTCAGAGCTGCTGCAGAATGGCGCTCCCCGATATATAGTCAGCCAATTCTGAGAAAGGATATGCAATGATTTTTATACAAATTTTAGTAGTTTTACTGCTTTCTGTAGGGCTGCTGTTTATGGTAGAATTATCTTTCTCCGATTTAAAAAAATCAGCAATCGAACTGGTCAGGTTTATAAGCCGCAAATTTTTAGAACGGCGACAGAATAAAAAGCAGAGTCTTAAAAAGCAGTTAAGTGTAATTACTGCGACTAAGAAAAGTAACTTCCTCGTTTCAAGCTTTAATGAGGCAAAAAATATATTAGCCTCTCAAAGAAAAAGCCATAAAATGAGCATGGTGTATCTGCTGGGTGTAGTTAGCGGTGCGGTTGGTGTAATCTTTGCTCTTATTATAGGAAATATATATCTGATACCTACATTTGGTATAGGATTTCTGCTCATACCTGTATGGATAATTAAAATGTCACGAGCTTATGTCCGTAAAAATCTTACAGATGAACTTGAGGTGGCTCTTTCTGGTGTAACAACATCGTATATCCGAACAGATAATATTGTTGTTGCTAT
>JAZUOE010000213.1:0-9109 GCA_045604505.1 Ruminiclostridium sp.
GGGGTGCTTGAAGGTGTAGGAATCAATAATTCCCGCCTCTAAAAGAAGGGCACCGCAAGCAAGACCGTCAAAATCCGAGCGTGTAATTAAATTCATCATGTCGTTTATTTCCTTTCGCATTTGTTAATTGCAAAGTATTTATCAAAATCTGTAACTATTATACCAAATCTTTTGACATTTTGCAACATAAATTATAAAAATAATGAAATTTTTGTTATAAATCTTTTAAATGAGCCCATATTTTCCATATA
Source organism: Ruminiclostridium sp. (assembly GCA_045604505.1). Lineage (GTDB taxonomy): Bacteria > Bacillota > Clostridia > Oscillospirales > Ruminococcaceae > Ruminiclostridium_E. The sequence continues at coordinate 252 of JAZUOE010000213.1, forward strand.
TTTACGGTAAACTATCATGGCAAACTTGTAAACAGCGCCTCTTTCTTCCTCTGTTACGGGAGAAATTTCTGCATTTCCAAATTCACATTTAACAAAAATAGGCATTATGTCAACCATAAATACATTAGTACCCTTAAGGAAAATTGACGCGTCAACCCTCTGCGCAAAATCAACCATCATTTCGCAACCGGGTTCAAGCCCTTCCTTGCGTAGAATTATCATTATAAACTGATACATTTCCGCTGTAGCACGGTTAGGGTTCTTCTTTCTGAAACCGTTAATGGTTTTCTTTTCCGCATCATTGACTCTCTTTATAAGCATATAAACCGCAAATACCACAGCCGCAACAGCCAAAATAATTATAAGCACTGTCACAATTATGGGTATAAGCTTATTTTCTTCCTCAGGAACAGGGTCTTCGGGTGCAGAGGGAGAAATTATTTCCTCACCATCGCCTGTTTGCGGCGGCAGTGTTGTATTGTCAGTTGAAGTAACGCTCTCTACAATTTCTTCACCCTGAACAGTGGGTTCGCTGACCGTTGTATCGGGAGCAAAGCCGTCAGAACTGATTTCCTCAGGTGCAGTAAAGGTCATTGTGGCACGGGTATGCTCTGTTTGAGCAGGTGCAAAACCGTCAACAGAGGCAGTAGGGTCAAAGGGGAGCCAACCTATTCCTTCAAAGTAAACCTCAATCCAGGCGTGTAAATCCTTTTCCCTGAGGGTATAGAGATAACCGTCTGCTGTAAAATTACCGTCACCTGAAACCACATAGCCTGTTACATAACGTGCAGGTACTCCCAGCTCACGAAGGGCAAGAACCGCCGCTGTTGCAAAAAGAGCGCAGTGACCTTGCTTTGTGCTATAAAGGAAATTGTCAAGCACCTGCTCATCACTGCCATTATCAACAGTAAGAGAATATGTAAAATTCTCCTTAAAATAACGGCATACACCCTCTGCTGTTTTTAAACGAAAACTATTGTCGCCGACACCTTTGAAATATCCGCCACTTGTCAGCTCATTAATAAGGCCGTCTATATTCTCATAGCTGTTTGTACAGTATGTGTTCTTTATATATTCCTCATAATCAACAATATACTGTAAATACTGCTGATTTGAAAGCCCACCGGGTACGTTCCATTCTCCCATATACCATGAAAATGAGGGGGTAGCATTAAAAAATGCTGAAAGCTGTGAATAGTTCATATCAGGAGTTAGAGCAAGAGTTTCATAAGTGTTAAGATAACCACTGCCTTTTTTTATACGATAAACTGTATCACCGTAGCTGTCAAGAAAATCGCTTTCCCTGTAGTTTAATTCATAAGGAGCCAATGCCTGAAAAATAACGTTTGTTTTCTGTCGGTATGCTACAGATACTTTCTGTAAAGGCAGAAATTCATCAGGTTCATACCCTGTTCTTACCATTTTCTGTCGGGTAATCTGATACTGGGTTTCAGAATAAAAATCCTTTATTTTATCCCAGTCGTCAGCATTTTCATACTCATCACGAATTGCTGACCAGCCTGTGCCGCTGAAATCCACACCTATATCTCCCCTGAGATACACAGGAATATCGTTTCGCTCAAGGGTTACATCAAGTACAGGGCGGTCACTGTCTGAGGGCTGACTTATACCTATTCCGCCTGAATTGTCACCGTACTGTGAGTAGCTGAAATATTCATTTCTCGCCTTTGAATTGCCTGTTCCGAAATTAAAATCAAAGGTGTTTTCAAGCTTTTCCGCCGCTTTGTAGCCAACGTCCTGAATCCCCATAAAAACTTCTTCATAATCAAAAGTTGTTCCGTCAGGGATAAGGTGAGCAGTGGTCAACATTACTGCGCCTGTTACTATAAGGGCAATTATACTGTTTGCATTATACTTAAGGTAGCGTGGAATATCGTTTCTGAATTTATTGCCGAAAGCGGCGAAGAACATTCTTTTCCGGTAGCTGTGTTCGTTTCTTTTAAGTGCCTCATTTGCAATCTTAATTTTTTCAAACACAAACACTCCGTCCTGCTCATAAGCCATTCTTACCGCATAGAATGCAAAATAGAATGCTGCGAACACAGCGATAGAGGAGTGATAACCTGCAATTTCCGCCCCAAAAGAAGGTGCGGCAAAAACAGCAAAAATCATCATTGTCCTGAAGGGACGGAAACGTGTCCTGCTGGAAATCACAAACAAAAGCGCCATAAATATTCCCAGCAGGATAAAGCCAAATATACTGCCGTCGGAAATTTCTGCTGTATACACTCCGTTTTTCAGGTCATCAAGATTATGAATGGTATACCCTTCCGTTTTAAGCAATCGGCTATCGAATCTGAGCATGAGGTAATCCCAGAAGAAAGAGAGCTTTTCACGTACCCCCTCATTCATTCCCAAAAGCGCAAACCCGCCGAATGCACATAAATACACCGGTGCTGTAGGGAGTAATGAGGCAAGAATGTATATTAAACCTGCTCCCACACCTACAAGGGTGTATATCTTCCATAATTCGCCCTCAAAAAGATATAAATCCACAATTGCCGCAATTGCTGAAACAGAAAGTCCGCACAGCAAAGTTAGCCTTATCAGAAAAAGCCTGATAAGGCTGGGTGGCTTATTAAAATATGCGTCGTGCAGAATGGCACTCTGCTCTGTGGATTTTATCATAAATACTTGTCCTTATTTTTTAATCAAAAAGCGCATTTTCAAGAGATACTGCAATATTTTCAGTATCAATTTCCGCAACACGAATACGTGAATCACTGTTCACCACATTTATGAAGTCATCATCAGGTGTAGCACTGGTAAGGAATATACGAATGCTTTTCGCCTTAGACAAACCGCTTGAAAGCGCCTCTCTCAGCTCGTCTGCTTTTAGTTCGGGAGCTACTATAAATACCAGTTCATTTTCACGCACTGTCTTTTCAGCACCATTTATAAGCGAAACTGCTCCGTCGGTTCTTTCAAGAACAGGAACAACTGCAAATTTGTAATAGAGATACTCATAATCATCAGCCGTTTCAGCAATAACTGTTTCTGCGTCCTCTTCTGTTTCTCTGAAAATACAAGCTGCGGTACTGCCCTCGCCTATTACCTTACGGGCTATTGCAAGTGCCGCCTCTAATACTGCGTCAACCTCACATTCGCCCTCTATCTCTCCGCAATTTACTGTAGAGGTATCAATTATTATTACCGCACTGCTGCTTAAATTCAAGTCAGACTGCTTTACCATAAGCTTATCCATTTTAGCGGAAAGTTTCCAATGTACACGGCGGAGTGAATCGCCGTCAGCGTACTCACGGACAGAGGAAAAGGAGTCGCTTTCAAAAAATGTAAATTCTGTGCGCAGACTATCGTTATCGTCACTGCACAGCGCACCGTTTTGCCCTATCGTCAGCCTTCTAGGTGCTACAATTACATGGCTGTCAGGAATAAGATTTACTCTCATTCTGAAAATGCCAAGAAAATCGTATATTTCTGCTCCTGTAACACCCATAAGATACTCACCGCGATATTTAAGAAAGCCATTAAAGACAAATTCAGACTTACTAAAGGGCATTACGCTGACAATCATCAGCTTATCGGTAATAAGATTACCCTCTGTGTCCTGAAAAATGCCTGTGATTTTCATAGGGGAAACAGGAAAAATAAAGCGGTTTTTTATCTTCACTACAATTGAAAACTGACGCTGCTTTGTAATAAAAATGCTTTTAGGCGTCACCTCAAAAGCAATTGCCAATCTCTGTATCAAAAGAATAAGAAAGGACAACAGCGGAAGTAATGCCAAAGTTATAAGCAGCACCAAAGTCAGCTTACTTTCATAAGCAGCCGCAAAAAGCACCGCCGCAGAAAGTATAAATATATAAATTACTCTGTATTTTACCACGTTACAACCTCAATTAACCGTTCTTTGAAAAGGGCGGCTTTACGGCTTTTACAATCTCACGCAGTACGTCCATGTGCTGAAGTCTTGCGTCACGGGACAGGCGCAATCTGTGAGGAAGTACATAAGGTGTCATTCTAAGTACATCTTCAGGAATAACATAGGCTCTGCCGTTTAAGAAAGCGTAGCTCTGAGCTGTTCGCATAAGTGCCAATGACGCACGTGGACTTGCGCCTAACTGAACAGCGGAATGGTTTCGGGTTGCCGCAACTATTTCAACTATATACTTATAAACAGAGGGTTCAATATTAATTTCACGTACAACCTCTATCGCCTCTGCAATTTCTTCTTTTGTGCAAACAGGAATAATCCTGTCAAGAGGGTTACCAAGCTGACGACTGGCAATCATGCTTATTTCCTGCTCCATAGAGGGGTAGCCAACAGATATTTTCATCATAAAACGGTCAAGCTGTGCCTCAGGCAGAGGGAATGTTCCCACGTAGCCAAGTTCATTCTGTGTTGCAATAACCATAAACGGGTCAGGCAGCTTATGCGTAATACCGTCTACTGTAACATTATGCTCTTCCATAGCCTCAAGGAGCGCTGACTGAGTTTTGGGAGTTGCACGGTTTATTTCGTCAGCAAGAAGAATGTTTGTCATTACAAGACCCTGTCGATATTCAAAGCGGTTGGTTTCCTTATTGAACATATTAAAGCCTGTAAGGTCAGACGCCATAACGTCGGGGGTGAACTGAGCGCGTCGGCTCATAAGTCCTGTTGCCTTACCGAGAGCGGTAGCGAGGGTTGTCTTACCTACGCCGGGTACGTCCTCTATAAGCACATGGCCTTCAGATAAAAGTGCAATAAGCAGCATTGTTATAACATCACGCTTACCGACAATTACCTTTTCCACCTCGTCTGCAACCTGCTGTAATCTTTTATTTTTACCAATTGAGTATTTATCCATTTTTATGTCCTTTTTACATCTGATGAAATGATATTTTAATTATACCACTTTTGCACTTCAAAATCAACTGATTTGAGAAATTGTAATAAATTTGTAATAATTTAGTCAATTAAAGCGGACATAAAAAATCAATCCCCGCGAATTGTAAATTCACGGGGACTTAAATATCAGGAAATTGTAACCTTTTTAGCTGATGAGTAACTGCTCCACTGCTTTGTCTTTGCGTCATAAACCTTTACAAAGTAGTAGTATGTCTTGCCTGACTTCACACCCTTATCGGTATAAGTCAGCTTATCTGTAGTTGCTAATGTAGTTTTCTTTCCGTCAAGGCTGTCGGCACGATAAATTCTGTACTTATCGCCGCCCTTTACTGCCTTCCAGGTCAGCTTTACTGAGCTTTTGCTCTTTGTAGCCTTAGATATAGTGGTTTTTGCGTTTGCCTTCTTAAGCTGAAGTACTTCTGCGTCAGAATAATCGCTCCACTTCTTGGTTGCGCTGTCGTAAGACTTTACAAAGAAATAATACTTCTTTCCTACAACGCCTGAAGAAGAGGTGTACTTAGTTGAAGTTGTGGTTTTAAGAAGAGTTTTCTTACCTGTTTTAGAGGTTGCACGGTATACACGATACTTTGACGCACCGTCAACCTTATCCCAGCTTATAACTGAATAGAAACCGCTCTGCTTTGCTGTTACAGAAATTGTGCTGTCAGATTTCTTGTCGTCGTTATCGTCATTTTTGCTGTCGGAAGAGGACTTTTTGTTAGGTTCTCCCGCCTTATCAATTGCCTTTGCAATTTCTTCCTGTGTCCACTTAGAGATTGTGCTGTCGGAAGAGGATTTTTTGTTAGGTTCTCCCGCCTTAACAATTGCCTTTGCAATTTCTTCCTGTGTCCACTTTGCGTCAGCTCTGTTAATCAGCTTATACGCAACGTCATTGTTGTCCCAGATAGCGCAGGTGATACCACGTTCTCTTGCATAAGCAACCCATTCGGAGAGATATTTTGCGCTGTTATCATTGTACTTATTAGGACCCGGGTCAAGATTGTATTCGGTGAGAATAGCGGGAATGCCCTTGCTGACATAAGTACTGTAAATCTTATCAATAACCTGCTTATATGTAGCAGCGCTCTTTGTATAAAGGTGGAAATCGACAATCAGACGGTTTTTAATAGTGTCCTCAGGCATTTCAAAGCCCTTTACTGTAACACCGTCAACAGATGTGTCATATCCGGGAATAAGAATGTATCTGTCCTTATTCTTACCACCGGCAGCACGGATTGTATCAAGTGCTTTCTGATTAAGCTTGTTGATACACTCAACAGATTCCTTTACTTCAGCAGAGGGGCTGTTTACAGGGAACCACCACTCATAGTTTGTGCCGGTAGCACGTGGTTCGTTGATTGTTTCAAAAATAAGGCGTTCATCATAATCCTTGAACTTTTCTGCAACCTGTTTCCATACAGCGGTAAGGAATTTTTCAGATGTTGCATATTCAGCCTCTGTGGGGTAGTAGTAACCCTTTTCAACATCATGGTGAACATTTAAAATTACATAAAGACCTTCATCAAGTGACCAGTCAACAACTTCCTTTACTCTGTTAATCCAAGCAGAACTGATTTTATTGCTGCCGTCAACATGGTTGTGCCATGAAACAGGAATACGGATTGTGTCAAAGCCCATATCCTTTATTGCCTTAATAAGGGATTTTGTTGTCTTAGCACCGCACCAGCCTGATTCATAATCAAGCTCATTTGTCAGCCAAGTACAGTTTACTGCGTCAAAGGCGTTGCCTAAATTCCACGCAGAGCCTAAATTATCAACAAATTCAATTGCCTCATTATCAGGGAGCTTAACTGCGGCAGATGAAGTCATGGGAACAGCAGCTACAAACATAACTGCCGCCATTACTGTGCTGAGAATTTTCTTAAAAATCTTCATTTTCATATCCTTTCCTAAAAGTAAACGGTATTTATCACATGGATAAATACCGTTATGCTGCTTAGAGAGATTCTTCGCTTGTTTCCTCGTCCTCTGCTGCTGCAGGTTCAGCATAAGGAATGGAATCAGGGTCAGAAATGTTGAGTGCGTCATATTCAGCGTACTCATCTTCGCCAAAAAATTCATCATCATCAATCATATCGAAATCTTCAAATTCGTCAAATTCTTCCTGCTCAGCGTCCATCTTTTTCTTGATTAAATAAGCCGCTGCAAGGGCACCTGCGATAAGTGCGATAATTCCGACTAAAAGTGCAATAATATTCTTGTTCATAAGCTAAACCTTCCTTTACTTTGGGTTTTAATCTACAAAATTAATTATATAACATTTTAAGCATTTTTTCAAGCATATTTGAAAATTCTGCATTTTTCACAAAAAACTTACATATTTCCTGTGACATTCATCAAAACAGAAATTGCCGCTACAGGTGCAGTTTCACACCGCAGAATGCGTTTTCCAAGACTTGCCAAAACAATTCCGTTTTTTACAGCCATTTCAGCCTCTTCAACTTCAAAGCCGCCCTCTGAACCGATAAAAATATCAACTATACCGCTATTTTTTCCATTCATTATTTCATTTATACTTTTGCCGCCGCATTCATAGAACAATATTCCTGTATTATTTTTGTCAAAGCTTTTTACCGCCTGTTCAAAAGTAATCATCGGCATAACCTTTAAAATACGTCCTCTGCCGCATTGCTTTGATGCCTCTTCAGCAATTTTTGCGTAACGCTCACGCTTTTTCTCTGCACTTTTCGGGTCAGGACGGGACACGCAGCGCTTGGACAACACAGGTATAACTTCACAGGCACCCAGTTCGGTTGCTTTCTGAACAATAAACTCCATTTTGTCGGATTTAGGACAGCACTGAAATAATCTCAGATATATACCTGCCTCTGCCTCATTTTTCTGACTATCAATTATTTCCAGTTCGGCGGCATTTTTATCGGGATTTATAACCCGACAAAGGTAGTCATTGCAGTTTCCGTCGCAAACAACCGCATAATCGCCCACCTTCATACGCAGCACCTGTGCAATATGCTTTGAATCTTCAGGTGTCAGCACTGCAGTTTTACCTATATTTTCAGAGAAAAATCTAGGATATCTCCAGCGTTCTATTTTTTCATCTGTTATTGTTTTTTCAAATTCTTCGTTAAACACTTAGTTTATATTCTCCTTCAATTACAAAAAAATCCCGCTTATTCTGATTTTATTAAGCTGACGGTCAGTTTTAAAAAAGCCGTTATATATTGTTTCACCAAAGCGGTAAAATTCATCAGAATGGTTGTGTACAAAAATATGCGCAACCTCATGCGCGGCAACATAGCGTATATATTCTTCTGTCAGCTTACACATTGCCAAATTAAAGGTTATGGTGTTTGTGCGGCTGTTGTAGCTGCCCCATTTGCTTTTCAGCAGCTTAAAACATAGATTTACAGGTGCGCCTCTATAACCCGCTTTTTTAAGATACTCTTCAACTGCCTCAGTGCATATTTTACGGCATTCCTTAGCCATAAAACTCAGCACTCTCTCCTCTAAAGAGCCATCTGAAAGCGGTACAATCAGCATATTACCCTCTGCAAAAGGTTCGCCCTCGCTATGGGTAACGGTAACTGCGTATTGCCTTCCCAAAAATGTAAGTGTGTCGCCGTCATTAAGCTCTGTTTTAGGTTCAATATGATTTTCTGCAAGTTTTTTCCGCTGCTCCTTAATCCATTCTGTTCGGCTCTCCACAAATTCATCAATAACCGAAACTGCAATACCATAAGGAGCGCTGACATAAACATTTCCGTCCTCTTTAACACGTAAGCGGAGGTTTTTCATCCTCCGCCTTCGTGTAAGTATATACTTTTCCATTAATATTTATTATCGGGTGTTTCCACAAACTCTGCGTTAGCGTAACTTTCAGTTGTAGTACGTCTTGGAGCAACCGGTCTGGAAACGGGAGTTGCTGCTCTAGGTGCGGGAGCAGGAGCCTTTTCAGGTTCAGCCTTCTTTTCTTCAACAGGCTTTGCAGGAGCTACAGGCTTTG
>JAZUOE010000214.1:0-4197 GCA_045604505.1 Ruminiclostridium sp.
GCAGCTCTGCTGTTAAGTGCTGCAGGTTGTAAAAAGGAAGAAGGTACACAGACAGGTAATGATACACAGGCATCTGCTGAACTTACTAACGGCAATTCTTATGCAACCTGGAAGGATATTGACAGAGATAAGGTTATTGCTTATGTAGAGGGTGCTGATTCTTCAAAATTTGATATTACTTTTGGTGAATTTTACAGCGAATACCTTTATTATCTTATTTCTTACAATATAAGTGATGATATGGACCCAACATATAAGGATTCTTGTGAAACATATCGTGAGGATATTATAACATACGTTACATTTGAGCGTATTTTCCTTGAGGTTGCTGAAGAAATGGGCTGTGGAATTTCCTCTCTTACAGCCGAAGAAAAGGAAACAATCCAGCAGAATATTGACGCTACAGTTAATAATTTTGTGTCCAGCTACAGTGCTGCAGCACAGGAAGAACTTGGTGAAGATGCAACATCTGATGATATTCTTAACCGTGCAACAGAAATGCTTGTAGCTGACCTTGACAGAGCAGAGCTGACAATGGCAATTTTTGAAAAGTGGGAAACCAATTCATTTATTCAGGAAAAATTAGCTGCTGAACTCAGTAAGGATATTGAAGTAACAGATGCTGAAGTTGACGCAATGTTTGAAGAGTATGTGGTTATGGCTAAGGAGGCTTATGAAACAAGTAAGTCAAGCTATGAAACAAATCAGACATTCACATGGATTTATAAGCCGGAAGGAACACGTCTTGCTGACCAGATTTTAATTTCCTTTGACGAAGAAACAAAGACAGCAATCAGCGAGGCACGTCAGGCAGGTAAGGCAGACGAGGCGGAAAGAATCCGTAACGAGGCTTACAATGATGCAATGAAGGAAAAGGTAAATGATATTATTGCACTTGTTAATGGCGGTACTGATTTTAATACACTTCAGGAAACCTATAACGAAGACGGTTCAAATGATGCTTATGCCGTAATAAAGGATTCAGAGCTTTATGTTTCTGAATTTACAGACGCAGTATTTTCAATTGAAGAAGTCGGCGGACTTGCTGAACCTGCAATCAGTGATTACGGTGTTCATATTATTATGTACGCCGGAGACGCGGTTGTTACCGAAGAGGATAAGGTTGAAATAAAGAAGAGTATGAAGGAATATATTGTTTATCAGAAGGAGTCTGAAATTCAGGAGGCTGCTTATGAAGAATGGTTAGAACGTTTCCCTTATACTATTGATTATACCTTATTACAGATTACCCCTGACGCTACAGAAGAAGATGTTTTAGAATAACAGTATGACTGCACCTTTAAAACAGGTGCAGTTTTTACATATTATAACAAGGATTATGGTTTACAAAACCTGTATTTTGTTGTATAATATATTATGAAAAATTTATACTATAAGAAAGGAAATATTTATATGAAGGTTATTGCTATTAACGGAAGTCCCCGTAAGGACGGAAACACATATCTTGCGCTTAAAACAGCCTGTGACATTCTCAACGCGGAGGGGATTGAAACAGAAATTGTAAATGTCGGTTCGCTTAATATTACAGGCTGCAAGGCTTGTGGTGGTTGTGGAAATGCGGGAAAATGTGTTATAAACGATGGTTTTAATGAAATCGCAGAAACTGTAGCATCAGCAGACGGCATTATTGTAGGTACACCTGTATATTATGCCGGTATCAATGGTACATTAAAGTCATTCTTAGACCGTTTCTTTTATGTTCACAGCAGTAAAATGCGCTTTAAACCTGCAGCAGCTCTTACAGCACTCAGAAGAAGTGGCGTAACTCATACTTATCAGACTATCTATAATTTCTTTACAATTTCAGAAATGCTTATAACACCTACAAGTTATTGGCCCGGCGTTCATGGAAGACTTAAGGGTGAGGCGGAGCAGGACCTTGAAGGAATGCAGGTTGCAAGAGGTATAGGAAGAAATATGGCATATCTTCTGAAATTACAGGCAGAAAGCAATATACCTGTACCTGAAAAGGAACCTAAAGAAATGTTTAACTATATCCGATAAAGAAAGGGAAAAATAATGGCGCAGAAAAAAATACCGCAGAGAAATGAAATAAGCAGTGAATATAAGTGGAAACTTGAGGATTTATTTGAAAGCGATGCTGCATTTGAAAAGGCATTGACAGATGCAGGTTCATACCCTGAAAAAATTGCTGAATATCAGGGTAAAATTTCTGAAAATGCTGCTGATTTATTGGGTTATTTAAAATTAGATGATGAAATTACTGAAATTGCACGTAATCTTATTCATTATTCCAGCCGTAAGAGTGATGAAGATACACGTGTTAGTCTTTATTCAGGCTATTGCGACAGAGTTGAGGCATTACTCACAGCTATCGGAAGTGCAGCAGCTTTTGCTGTTCCTGAAATTCTTACAATTTCAGAAGAAAAAATGGCCGAATTTTATGCTGCTGAAAGCGGTTTAAAGCTGTACGAACTGTCATTAAACAGAATTTTCAAGCGCAGAGAGCATATTCTTACACCTGAAGAGGAAAGAATACTAGCTTTAACTGCTGAAATGAGAAGTACACCTTCATCTGTTTTCTCAATGCTTGATAATGCTGATATAAAATTTCCTGATGCTGTTGATAAGGACGGAAACGCTCATCAGATTACACATGGTAGTTATATTCCTCTTATGCAGGGTGAGGACAGAGTGCTTAGAAAATCAGCCTTTGAAAATCTTTATAACACATATAAAAGCTTTGAAAACACATATACTGCTATTATTTCAGGACATCTTAAAACATTATCCTTTAATGCAAATGTAAGAAAGTATGAAAACACATTAGAGGCAGCTCTTGATAGTACAGAAGTTCCTCAGAGTGTATATCACAGCCTTATTGATGCAGTTCATAATAATATGGATAAGATGTATCGTTATGTTGAACTCCGTAAAAAGCTGCTTGGTGTTGACGAACTTCATTTTTATGACTTGTATGCGCCTATGGTGAGTGATGTTGAAATGAAAATTACTTACCAAGAGGCAAGAGATATGGTGCTTGAGGCGGTAAAACCTCTTGGAGAAAGCTATGTTGACCTGATGAAGGAGGGCTTTAGCGGCGGTTGGATTGATGTGTATGAGAATGAGGGTAAGTGCAGCGGCGCTTATTCAGCCGGAGCAAATGTACACCCTTATGTTCTTCTGAATCATACTGATGATTTACAATCAGCCTTTACAATTGCTCATGAAATGGGTCATGCACTTCACTCTTATTATTCAAATAAGTATCAGCCGACAGTTTATTCAGATTATGAAATATTTGTAGCTGAGGTTGCATCAACATTTAACGAATCATTATTAATGCAGCATCTTCTTAAGGTAACAACTGATAAAAAGCAGAAAGCGTACCTTATAAATTATTTCCTTGAACAATTCCGCACTACACTTTACAGACAGACAATGTTTGCAGAATTTGAGCTTAAAATAAACGAGGCACAGGCAAGGGGAGAGGCTATAACTTCAGACTTCCTTTGTGACCTGTACGGTGACCTTAATAAGCTTTATTTTGGGGAAAGTATTGTTTTGGACGAAGAAATCAAGTATGAATGGGCAAGAATCCCTCATTTCTATTACAACTATTATGTTTATCAGTACGCAACAGGTTTTTCAGCGGCAATTGCACTTTCACAGCGTGTTTTAAATGGCGGTGAAAAAGAAGTTGAAGATTATCTTGGTTTCTTAAAAGGCGGTAATTCAAAAACTCCTGTTGATTTACTGAAGGGCGCAGGTGTTGACATGACCGACCCTAAGGTTGTTTCTGACGCACTTAAGCTGTTTGGTGAACTGCTTGACGAAATGGAGAAGATTGCAGGAGAACTGTAAAGCTAATATTTATAACTAACGCACAGCAATTATTTTGCTGTGCGTTTTTGTAAATTGCAACTGTTGGTTGCGAATATTCCAACTCAAATTGGTGGACGAAAATCAATATATGTGTTATAATTAAACAAAAAGGAGGCGGTTTTATGACAATCGGTGAGCAGATACAAAATTTACGCATACAAAAGGGTTTAACTCAAGAAAATCTTGCAGAAAAGCTTGAGGTGTCAAGGCAATCAATTTCTAAATGGGAGCTTGGTCAGGCAGTGCCTGATGTGGATAAAATTATTCGTATGAGTGAGTTGTTTAATGTTTCCACAGATACATTATTACTTCGTAATAATAAAGATGAGC
>JAZUOE010000215.1:0-5833 GCA_045604505.1 Ruminiclostridium sp.
CCCCGATACAGCTAATCATTGCATGGATAAGCAGATGACCCACTCTCTTCTCCGTGAGGCGGGGATTTCAGTTCCCGAATACACCTGTCTTTCCCGCAGTGAGTTGAATAAGCTTGAGGAACAGATTGAGGAAATAGAAAAGAATTTTACATACCCTGTGTATGTTTCTGCGTCTAGCTGCTCATCTTCTATCGGCGCTAACGTGGCACGAAACAGAGAGGAACTTAAAACAGCAGCTAAGATTGCCTTTTCGCACCATCATACAGCTATTATTGAGGAATTTCTAGGCGGACGCTCCCTTTTCTGTGTTGTTACAGGCGGCTCCTACAACGTTGAGGTTTCCTCTATAGGCGAAACAATCAAAACCAAGTGCGAAAGCGAATATGCCGGTTACACAGCAGACTTTGTACTCAACGCAAAGCTGACAGCCGATGAAGAAAAAGAAATCAAAAATATCGCCCTCAAGGCATATAAGGCGCTGAATTTTAAAGGCTACGCAAAAATGTGTTTCTGTTTAAAAGACGGACAGGTACTGCTCAGAAGAATAAACGCAATTCCGGGATTTTCACCCGAAAGCTCAATGCCTATGCTTATGGCGGAAAGCGGTTATACTTATTCAGAAATGCTTGATAAATTAATTACTCAGGCTATTGAGGGATAAAACAAAAAAAGGAACAACAATGAATAATATAGATATTGTAATTTTAAGTAAGGCAAAAACTGAAGATGACTGTGATGAAACCGAATTTTTTACCACAGGCACTTTTGAAGAAACCGAAAAAGGCTATGTAGTTGTTTATGGAGAAAATGCAGAAATAGGCTACGAATCCTGCACTGTAACAATTACAGCCAATGGCGACGCAGTAACAATCGAGCGTTCCGCTCCTGCTCCTTCCCTGCTCACAGTTGAAAAAGGGAAAAAGCACTACTGCGTATATGGTACCCCCTATGGCGATTTTATGATGGGGATTAATGCCTTTGAAGTCAAAAACGAATTAACCGCTGACGGCGGTAAGCTCTATCTCAGATACAGCATTGATATTAACTCGGATTTTGTTTCCGAAAATGAGCTTAATATAACAATTAAAAGAACATAAAAGAAAAGGACGAATAAACATGAACGATATGATTGAAAAAGCAAAAAAAGAAGTCAAGGAAATTGTGCTGAATGCTTTAGGTTCAGCAATCGGTGAGGGTGTTCTCCCTGCAGAGCCTATCCCCGCTTTTACTGTTGAAATTCCTAAGGATTCAGGTCACGGCGACTTTTCATGCAATGCCGCTCTTGTTTCCGCAAAAGCATTTAAGAGCAACCCCCGTGCTATTGCACAGGCTATCACAGAAAGACTTATTACCGATGGTACAATGTTTGAAAAGGTTGAGGTTGCCGGTCCCGGATTTATCAACTTCTTTGTCAGCGGCAAATGGTTTTCCGAAACCGTTGAAAAGGTAATTAGTCTTGGTTCTGATTATGGTAAAGTTGAAGTTGGCAAGGGTAAGAAGGTGCTTGTAGAATTCGTTTCTGCAAACCCCACAGGTCCTATGCACATTGGTAACGCAAGAGGCGGTGCAATTGGCGATTGCCTTTCCTCTCTTCTTGAATATGCAGGATACTATGTTGAGCGTGAATTTTATATCAATGACGCAGGAAACCAAGTGAATAAGTTTGGTCTTAGCCTTGATATCCGCTATAGACAGCATTTCGGTGAGGATATTGAAATGCCTGAGGACAGCTATCACGGTCAGGATATTATTGACCATGTAGTAAAATTTGCTGAAATCTATGGCGACAAATATATTAGCGACACAGAAGAAAACCGCCGTGCTGCGCTGGTTGAATACGCACTTCCACTTAATATTGAAGGTCTTGAAAGAGATTTGGCAAAGTACAGAATCCATTACGACACCTGGTTCAAGGAAAGCACTCTTCACAACAGCGGCCGTGTAAATGAAATCGTTGAAATTCTCAAGGAAAAGGGCCACACATACGAAAAAGAGGGCGCAATCTGGTTTAAGGCAAGTGATTTTGGCGATGACCAGGACAGAGTTCTTGTAAGAGCCAACGGCGTTCCCACATATTTTGTGCCCGATATTGCCTACCACTACAATAAGCTGGTAACAAGAAACTTTGATATTGCTATTGATATCTTAGGTGCTGACCATCACGGTTATATTCCCCGTATGAAGGCTGCTCTTACAGCACTGGGGGTTGACCCTGCACGTCTTGATGTTGTAATTATGCAGATGGTTCGCCTTGTAAGAAATGGTGAAACTGTTAAGCTCTCAAAGCGTTCAGGTAAGGCTATTACTCTTGCTACCCTTCTTGATGAAATTCCTATGGACGCCGCAAGATTTTTCTTCAACCTCCGTGACCCTGATACACACCTTGAATTTGACCTTGACCTTGCAATCGAGGAAAGCTCAAAGAACCCTGTATTCTACGTTCAGTACGCACACGCACGTATCTGCCGCATACTTGAAAAGATGAAAGAAGAAGGTGTTGCATTCAACGGTGCTGCTGCAAATGAAATCAGCTTTACTGAACCGGCAGAGTTTGAAATTATCCGTCATATTGCACTTCTCCCCTCTGAAATCACAAGCGCTGCAAAGGAATATAATCCTTCGGTTGTTACAAGATATGTTTTTGAACTTGCACAGCTTTTCCATAAGTTCTACGATACTTGTAAAATCAAGGGCGAGGCTGATGATGTTGTAAAATCACGTCTTGCGCTTTGCACTGCAGTTAAGACAGTATTCAAAAATATGCTTGACTTACTTAAGGTTGAGGCTCCCGAAAAAATGTAAGGGAATTACCCTATAAAATAATCTTAATTGTGAAAGGAAACCACTATGAACAGCGATGGGTGTACCATACCCGATATAAAAAGCTCCGCACAAATTACTCCCGCAGGTATGATGATTGAACCTTACGGAGAACACAGCTTTTCCGAGCTGAAAAAATACTATTCGGAACAGGTGGCAAATCTGCAAAATGCAGACAGCTTTCTGCTAACAGGCATGACGCTTATGTCAGACCTTCGTGCTGCTCTTCTTGCTTGTGGCAAAACAGGAAAACCTGTTTATGCTGTTATAAACATTGACGAAGAACAGCGCACCACAAACGAGTTACCTGCCGACGCTGCGCTCATTACTCTGCAAAGCATGGGACTGTCTGCCTTTGGCATTACTGCTGAAAATGAAGATATTCTTGTTGATGCTGTATGCAGATTGGTACAGTTTTCAAAAATACCTGTTTTTGCAGACTTCAGCGAAAGAGCAATCAAGGACCTTGAAAAAGCAGGAGTTACTGCTGAATTAAAAGGCGGATATATAATGTGTTCCATACCTTCAGAGGAACGTGAAACCGCACTTATGTTGGCAAATGAACGTCAGGCATTTTTCCTTGAACATGCCACAACTGAAATTTCTGACCCTATTCCCTGCGAGGCGAATATGGACGAAATTCTTTGTGATATATCACAGGAACCATTTGATGTGCTGAAAATTGAAATAAACACCCCTGATGATGCAATGGCATTCATTCAGGACGCACACATGGCAACATTACCGGTAATGTTCAGCTGTGAGGACGATATTTCACTTATGCTTGTACTGATGCTGTATCAGGGCCGTGCGCTTATTGACAGCGAATGCACACTTAACGCTGAAACAATTGAAAAAGCTACAAAAAAATACGGCTCTGTCGTATATTAATAAAGGATAGATTATGCATTTAGAAGAAAAAACACTGGAAAGTAATCTTAAATTCAAGGGCTGTATTCTTGAGGTTTATCAGGATACAGTCATGCTTGAAAATGAAAAAAGCGCCACAAGAGATGTTATACGTCATCCCGGCGGCGTGTGTATTGTGGCATTAACTGAAAATAACGAGGTTTATTTTGTAAAGCAGTATCGTTATCCACACAAAAAGGCACTCCTTGAAATTCCCGCAGGAAAGCTGGAATGGGGAGAAAATCATTTTGAATGCGGTAAGCGTGAATTACGTGAAGAAACAGGCTTTACAGCTGATGAATTTACTTATTTAGGCTGCCTTTTCCCTACTCCCGCTTATGACACAGAGGTAATTCATATGTACCTCGCCAAAGGTCTGCACAAGGCAGCACAAGACCTTGATGACGATGAGTTTCTTGAGGTCATGACTATCCCTCTTGACGAGGCGGTAAAAATGGTTATGAATAATGAAATTGAGGACGCAAAAACACAGTTGGCTCTTTTAAAAGCCTCTATTCTCCTGAAGTGAGTTTTCTTCGAGTTTTACACGCTCCTCATAAGCTTCAATTACGGCATTTTCCAAGTATCCCCTTGCTTTAGCACTTATGGGGTGTACAATATCACGGAAAATGCCTAATTCATCACGTCTGCTGGGCATTGCTACAAACAGCCTGTCATCACCCTGCACCACCTTTACATCGTGAATGGCTAACATTTCGTCCACAGTGACTGAAACAACCGCTTTTAAGCGGCCTTCGTCCATAATTTTTCTGATACGGATATTTGTTATATTCATATTCTGACAATTCCTTTCGTTGTGGTATTAATATTTTTATCATAACTGCGGTTATTATTCATAAAATTTACTGTTTATGTCAATAATCACTGTAAAGTAATTCATAAAGAGGTATAGTAATGGAAGATTTCTTAACAGGAAAAAAACACGTTCATTTTATCGGAATTGGCGGCAGCGGTATGTATCCTCTTGCTCAGATTCTGCATACTCAGGGCTTTTATCTCACCGGCTCTGATAATAACGAAACCGAAACTCTTGATTTGGTAAGAAAAATGGGTATTCCTGTTTTTTTAGGACAAAGAGCAGAAAATATTGAGGGCGCTGACCTTATTGTTCACACCGCCGCTATTATGGACGATAACCCTGAACTGATTGCAGCAAGAAAAAGCGGTGTTCCTGTAATAGAGCGCTCTGTACTTTTAGGACTTATTACAAGCTTTTATAATAACGCTGTCTGCGTCAGCGGTACACACGGTAAAACTACCGTAACTTCAATGATTACTCAGATTTTGGTTGATAAAGGGCTGGACATCAGTGCAGTAATCGGCGGAAAGCTCCCTGCTATTCACGGCAGCGGCCGTGCAGGAAAAAGCGAGATTATGGTGTGTGAGGCATGTGAATTTCAAGACCATTTCCTCAATCTTTCTGTTGATACGGCAGTTATTCTAAATGTAGACGAAGACCATCTGGATTATTTCAAAAACCTTGACAATATTATAAAGTCATTCCATAAATTCTGCGAAAATACAACCAAAACAATTATTATAAACGGCGATGATGAAAACTCTATGAAAGCCGTCAAGGGTATTGAGGGTAAGGAAATCATCACCTTTGGCTTTAATAAAGAAAACAACTATTTTGCCGATAATATTGTGCTGAATGGACTTGTAACTGAATTTGACGCTTACCGTAACGGTGAATGTCTTGGCATAATTACACTGAATGTTGCAGGTAAACATAATGTTCTTAATGCACTTGCTGCTATTGCGACGGCAGAAAGCCTTGATATACCGCTTGATGATATTAAAAAAGGACTTTATAATTTCAGAGGTGCAGGTAGACGTTTTGAAAAATACGGCTTTGTTAAAGGTATAACTGTGGTTGATGATTACGCTCATCACCCTGCAGAAATTGCCGTTACTCTTAACTCTGCTGTAAAGCTTGGATACAAAAAAGTATGGGCATTGCATCAGCCCTTTACATTTTCCCGTACATCACTGCTTTTAGATGATTTTGCAAAAGCACTCTCCATAGCTGACAGAGTGGTGCTGACAGAAATTATGGGCAGCCGCGAAAAAAACACCTACA
>JAZUOE010000216.1:0-4113 GCA_045604505.1 Ruminiclostridium sp.
AAAAACATGAAGGGTGACAGGGCATTATACATATTTGCGTTGTTTCTTACAATTATTGCTCAAACAATGTATATAATAACTCCCTATTTTACACAGCAAATAGTTGATACCTTTCTTATAGGTGAAGAGGCAGCCGAAAACCTGCGGACAGGCTCCGATTTGCTTATTAAAATGCTGCTTATGATGGTTGGATTTACGCTTATACGCTGTATAATTCATTATTCAGCTAACCTTTCTTACGAAAAAACTTCACAGGGTCTTATTTATCGCATACGAAAGGTGCTTTTTGATAAAATTGAACAGCAGGACGCAACTTTCTATGACCGTCACCGTACAGGCGATATTATGACCCGAATTACAGGTGACCTTGACATGATAAGACATTCCGTTGCATGGATTATCAGAACAACACTGGAATGTATAGTGCTGTTTACAGTTTCAATGATTTATTTTATTTCAATAGATTGGCTTATGGCAATCTGCATGGTTATGCTTACTCCGTTAATTCTTGTGATTACAAAGAAGTTTAAAGATGTGGTAGGTCCTTACTATGTAGATTTAAGAGAAAAACTCTCTGACCTTAACACTTGTGCAGAGGAAAATATTTCAGGTAACAGAGTTGTAAAGGCTTTTGCCCGTGAAGAATTTGAAATAAACAAATTTGATGAAAAGAACAGAGGTTATAACGACGCAAATAAAAAATCTGCGTTTATATGGCTGAAATTTTTTCCCTATCTTGAAATAACAGCTCAGTCACTTACAGTTGTCTGTCTTATTTTTGGTGGTTTATTCTCAATCAGCGGTAGAATTACTTTAGGTGAATACGCCGCTTTTTCAGGACTTATCTGGACAATTTCAAACCCTATGAGAACTTTAGGTAATATTGTAAATGACTATCAGAGATTTACTGCATCTGCAAATAAGATAATTGAACTTTATTACGCACACCCCGCTATTATTGACAGAGAGGACGCAATTGAGTTAGGTGGAAGAGTTAAGGGTAAGATTGAATTTAAAAATGTTTCCTTCAGTTATGGAAAAAATCAGGTTTTACACAACATAAGTTTTACAGTAAATCCCGGTGAAAAGGTAGCAATTATGGGCGCTACAGGGTCAGGTAAGACAACCCTTATTAATCTTATACCTCGTATTTACGATACTACCGAAGGTACAGTACTGGTTGATGATATAGATGTCAGAATGCTGAAGTTGAAGGAATTACGTGGCAGTATAGGAATAGCAACACAAGATGTATTGCTTTATTCTGACACTATTGAGGGCAATATCTGTTTTGGTAATGTTGATTTGCCAAAAGAAGATGTACAGAAATATGCTGTTGCGGCAGATGCACACAACTTTATTGAAAAAACCTCTGACGGATATGATACAATTATCGGTGAGAGAGGTGTTGGCCTTTCAGGTGGTCAGAAACAGAGAATTTCTCTTGCAAGAGCGTTAGCTGTAAAGCCCTCAATACTCATTTTGGACGACACAACCTCAGCAGTTGACTTAGAAACAGAAAAGAGAATACAGGACGCTTTAGCAAATCTTGATTATGACTGCACAAAAATTATTGTGGCACAGAGAATTTCCTCCGTTAAGGACGCAGACAGAATAATTATTCTTAAGGACGGCGAAATTGCGGAAATGGGCACTCACGATGAGCTTATAAAAACAGGTGGTTATTACAGCGAGGTTTATGAGCTGCAAAAGTAAGTGTAGATTATAGGAAAGGACTGATTTTTAATGGCAAGAAATAAATTTGATATAGATGAAACTCTTGAAACCCCATTTGACATACGGCATTTAAAACGTGCGCTTGTTTATGCAGGGAAGTATAAGAAAAAAATCGCCGGTGCATTGCTGCTAAGTGCGGTTGCGGTAATAATCTCACTGATTGCACCGCTTATTACACAACATGCAGTTGATAACTACATGGATAATAAGGCGGATATTCCTTACCTTATTCTTTGCGGCGGATTATTTTTAGTGACGGTTGTTATAAGTGCTATATTTACAAAAATCCGTACAGTAATGATGACAAAGGTAGGTCAGGATATAATTTATGATATAAGACGTGACCTTTTCAAGCACATGCAGGACTTACCTTTTGAATATTACGACAGCAGACCGCACGGAAAAATTCTTGTACGAATTGTAAACTACATAAACTCAGTTTCTGACCTTATGACGAATGGTATTGTGAATTTCGTTCTTGAAATTTTCAACCTTTTATTCATTATTGTGTTTATGTTTATTGTTTGTTGGCAATTAGCACTGGTTGTACTTGCAGGTTTACCTATTTATGGCGCTATAATTTTAGGTATTAAGAATAAACAGCGCAAGGCATGGCAGTCAGTATCAAACAAGAGTTCAAACTTAAACGCATATCTTCACGAAAGCATAGTGGGTGTACAAATTTCACAGGTGTTTACAAGAGAAGAAGTAAATGCAGATATAAACGACAGGTTATCAAAAGCGTACAGAAAAAGCTGGATGGGTGCGGTTGCTTATACCAACCTTGTATGGCCCGCAACAGATACAGTTTCTATCATTACAAGTGCGGCAATATATGGTGTAGGTCTTCTTGTAATACCCGGAATTTCTCTTGGTACAATTCTTACAATGAGTAACTACTCCGCACGTTTCTGGCAGCCCCTTATGACCCTTTCAAACCTTATGAATACATTCATAAATGCGGTTGCTTATCTTGAAAGAATTTTTGAAATGTTGGACGAACCTGTTACAGTCTGCAATAAGTTAGGTGCAGGTGAATTACCCGAAATAAAGGGTGATGTGCATTTTAAAAATGTTACTTTCAGATATGAAGAGGGTATTGATATTCTTGAAAATGTCAGCTTTGATGTTAAGGCGGGAGAGAGTATTGCTCTCGTAGGTCCTACAGGTGCAGGAAAAACCACTATCGTCAGTCTGTTATCAAGATTTTATAACCTTAACGGTGGTGAAATACTGATAGATGACAGCAATATAGCAGATGTCACACTGGAATCCTTAAGAAAACAGATGGGAATTATGCTGCAGAGCAGTTTCCTTTTCAGCGGCACTATCCTGGAAAATTTAAGATACGGCAGACTTGACGCAACTTATGAAGAGGCGGTTGAGGCTTGTAAAATAGTTGGCATTCACGATTATATCGACTCCTTAAAAGACGGCTATAACACAGTAGTCAGTGAGGGTGGTTCAGGACTTTCACAGGGTCAAAAGCAGCTTATTGCTTTAGCACGTACTATTCTTTCTAATCCTAAGATACTGGTGCTTGATGAGGCAACGTCTTCTATTGACGCAAAGACAGAGCGATATTTACAGAACGGCATAAATCATCTTCTTAAGGGAAGAACCTCATTTATTATTGCTCACAGACTTTCTACTATCCGCAATTGTGACAGGATAATGTATATCAACAATAAGGGTATTACAGAGGCAGGAAGTCACGATGAGCTGATGGCTAAGAAGGGCGATTATTATAAGTTATATACAGCACAGGCAGTATAAGCAGACAGTTTAAATAAAAATAGCGGTGAGTATTTTGCACTCACCGCTTTTTTAAAGCGAATCTATATCTCGTCTTACTGACATTTCCAAAAGTTCATCATTTTCATCAAATGCCATGTATACAAAAACTGCAGTGTGAAACGGTCCATAAAATTCACCTAATTCGACAAACATGGATTTTTCGCCCACAATTCTGATTCTGTCGGGATAATCTGAGCCATTAATCATTTCATCTTCACTTGCGAAATAAGCGTTTCCTGCAGCATCATTTATACAGAGCCCACAATCAGTATAGCTTTCTTTAATTATCCATTTATTTTCTTCTATTTCGTTAATAGTATCGTCCCAACTGGTGCCTATAGGTATCTGTTTTGAAACATAGTCAAGAACAGCATCATCAGGACGGCTTATAGGCACAGTAAGTAAGAGAACACCAAATGCTAAAAAGGGGAGAGCGGCAATAGATATAAGGACAATCAAAATGCTTATTAAAATCTTTTTAACTTTTTTCATATTTTTCACCCCATTTGAAATAAATCTGTACTAAAATTATATCACATAGTAAATGTAAATGCAATAATACTGAAAAATAGCGGTATT
>JAZUOE010000217.1:0-11131 GCA_045604505.1 Ruminiclostridium sp.
GGTGATTATCCCTTTACAGCATGTAAGGATATAACCCTTGACCGTTATTGGAAAGATGCCACAGAAATTCGTAAGGACAGTAAGGATAATGAACTTAAGCCAACTCAGATAGAGAAGGATAAGTGGATTACATATCCTGTAAAGGATAAAGAAGGTCTTTTCAACTATCCCTACATCTTCTACTTAGAAGAAGGTACACATACCCTTACTTTAGAAGGTATCCGTACAAAAATTGCTCTTAAGTCTTTAACTTTTAAGAATTATGAAGAACTTCCTGCGTATGTAAAAACTTCTCAGACTGAAATTGACTCAACTCCTGCTCTTACAAATGAAAATGAGATAGGTTCCAAGACAATTCTTATTCAGGCTGAAAAGCCATTAGAGAAAACTTCCTCTACTCTCTATGCTACATACGACAGAACATCTTCAAAGACAAGTCCCTCTCACCCCACAAAGCAGAGATATAACACTCTCGGTAGCGGTACATGGGACCAGGCAACACAGCAGGTAACTTGGACATTTACTGTACCTAACGACGGTTATTACAACTTTGCTTTCAAAGCAAGACAGAACACAATGAGAGGTTTCTATTCAAACCGTAGAATTTATATTGACGGAGTTGTTCCTAACAACCAGATGGATATTGTTTCATTCCCTTATGACCCCAACTGGTATGTTCAGACTCTTAAGGACAACGAAGGTGATGATATGTATCTCTACCTTACAGCAGGTGAGCATTCAATCACAATGGAAGTTGTTCCCGGTTCTATCGGTGAAATCATGAGAAGACTTGATGATTTAGTATACACTCTTAACTATTACTACAGACGTATACTTATGATTACAGGTCCTGACCCTGATGAATACAATGACTATCTTGTTGATATTCAGATTCCTGAATTAATTCCTACATTTGAAGACGCTATTGATAAACTTTATACAGAAAAGGCTAACATCGAAAAGTTAGGACAGGGTTCTGAGGCATCTTCTCTTGAATCCCTTGCAGTTATTCTTGAAAGATGCTGTGAAGAAAGAGATGAAATTCCTCAGATGGTTGGTACATTAAAGGATTATATCTCCTCTGTATCTGCATGGATGAGAGATTACCGTGACCAGCCTCTTGAACTTGACTACATTGAAGTAAGAACTTCTCACGAAAAAGTCAGCAAGGCAAAGGGTAACTTCTTTGAAAACTTAGCATTCGGTTTTGAGGCATTTATAGGCTCTTTTTTTGAAGATTACACAATGCTTTCTGATTCTACAGAAAAATCCATTAACACATGGGTTGCTCTTGGTCGTGACCAGGCTACTGTTGTTAAGGATTTAGTAGATAACGATTTTAACACAAACAATCAGGGTATTAACGTATCCATTAACCTTGTACAGGGTGGTATTCTTGAGGCTACTCTTGCAGGTAAGGGTCCTGACGTTGCACTCTTCCTTGGCGGTGACTTCCCGATTCAGTGTGCAGCACGTAACTTACTTGTTGATATTTCAACATTCAACGATTATGAAGACGTAGTTTCTTCCAGATTTACAGAAAATATTGAAACACTCTATACCTATAACGGCGGTGTTTACGGTTTACCTGTTTCACAGTTGTTCCCAATGATGTTCTACAGAACAGATATCCTCGAAGAATTAGGTGTTAAGGAAGTTCCTGAAACATGGGAAGAATTAATCGACATTATTCCTGTTTTACAGCGTTCTTACCTTACATTAGGTCTTTTATCTCCTGCATCTAACCTTTCAAGTTCTGTATTTGAATCCGGCGATACTTTCTCAATGCTGGTATTACAGTCCGGAAACAATATGTATAACGAAGAATTAACAAAGACAACATTTGATAAGAAGGTTATAGTTGACGCATTTAAACAGTGGACTGACTTCTATACAATCTACGACTTTGAACAGACTTACGACGCATTCTCCAGATTCAGAACAGGTGAAATGCCTATCGTAATTCAGAACTACAACTTCTTTAACCAGCTTACAGTTTCTGCTCCTGAAATCAAGGGTCTTTGGGACTTCACATTAGTTCCCGGTACAGAAGTTCTTGATGAAAACGGAAACAAGACAGGTGTTATTTCTCACGCTGCAAACTCCAGTAGCTCCGGTGCAGTTATTTTTAATAAGTGCGCTGACGTAAACGCTGCTTGGGAATTCATTAAGTGGTTTACTTCTGATGAAGTACAGGTTCAGTATGGACGTACAATCGAAGGTCAGATGGGTCAGATGGGTAGATTTGATACAGCGAATGTAAACGCTCTTTCACAGCTCCCCTGGTCAAATGCTGAATACGAAAAGATTTCCACTCAGATGAGTCAGACAGTTGAAATTCCGATTATCCCCGCTTCCTACGCTACAACACGTCACGTAAAGAATGCTTTCCGTGCAGTTGTTAACGATACTTGGAATCCGAGATATGCTCTCTCTTCTTATAACAGAGATATCAATTCGGAAATTGAAAGAAAGAACGCTGACCTTGCAATAGGTAAATAACGTTATAGGAGGAATCGAGTTTTGGCTAATAAAGAGCAACCTTTGTATATTGAAGATAATAAATTCCAATATACAATAAAGCAAATGAAAAGAAACGCCGGTGTTTACGGTCTTATAGCTCCGTATTTTGTGCTGTTTCTCATATTTACAATAGTACCAGTAATAATGTCGCTCCCGATGGGCTTTACAAACTTTAATATGGCAGAATTCCCGAGATGGGTTGGCTTAAGCAACTTCTACTCTCTCTTCTTGGAAGATGAAGTTTTCCTTACAGCTATTGAAAATACATTAGTATTCGCAGTTGTAACAGGTCCCTTAAGTTACTTCCTCTGCTTTATTCTTGCTTGGCTCATTAACGAGCTTCCCGGCGCACTGAAAACAATCTTCACATTCGTTTTCTATGCACCTACTCTTGCAGGTAACATCTATACAACCTGGCAGTTAATCTTCTCAGGTGATACTTACGGTATTGCAAACGCTTATCTTATCGAAATCGGTATAACAAACGGTGCAATTCAGTGGCTCACAGACGCTAACTACATCATGGGCGTACTTATTGTAGTTCAGCTCTGGATGGCTCTCGGTGCCGGATTCCTTGCTATTCGTGCCGGTTTACAGGGTATTCCCCGTGACCGTTACGAGGCTGGTGCAATCGAAGGTATCAAGAACAGAGCACAGGAACTTATCTATGTAACAATCCCCGCTATGGGTCCGCAGCTTTTATTCGCAGCGGTTATGCAGATTACAAGCTCCTTTACCGCAGGTGATATCGGACGTTTCCTTACAGCTTTCCCGACAACCGACTATGCCGGTCATACAATTATGACTCACGCATTCGACTACGGCTCCATCAGATACGAAATGGGTTATGCTTCGGCAATATGCTTTGTACTGTTCGCAGTAATGTTAGTAGCAAACTGGGGCATTAAGAAGATTCTCGGAAAGTATCTCGATACTTAATTTCTAATTTAAAAATAAAATTCTGAAAGGACGGTAGTCATGAGGATTAAAAAATCCAGAAAAAAATATGGCGGCAGCCTTGGCGGCGATATTGCTATATTTATATTATTAACATTACTCGGACTGTTTATGTTATTCCCGATTTATCTTTCGGTTGTTCAGTCCATTAAGCCACCGGAAGAACTCTTCCTTTTCCCACCTAAGCTGTACGCAATGCAGCCGACAACACAGAACTTTGTTGACCTTATCAACACAGCATCTAACATGTGGGTTCCATTCTCCCGTTACATCTTTAACTCTGTTTTCGTAGCAGTTGTTGTAACAGCAGCACAGCTTATATTCTCATCTTCTGCAGCTTATGCTCTTGCAAAGGTAGAATTTCCCGGAAAGAAAACTCTTAACAAGATTATTGAAATTGCCCTCCTCTTTACAAGTACTGTACTTTTCATCATGCAGTACATGGTAATGGCAACAATGGGCATGATTGATACATATCTTGCAATTACACTTCCTTTTATCGCAACTCCTATGGGTCTGTTCCTTATGCGTCAGTTTATGGGTCAGATTCCAGACGCTATGATTGAGGCCGCTCACCTTGACGGCGCAGGTCATACAAGAATCTGTTGGCAGATTGTAATGCCTAACGTAAAACCCGCATGGTTAACACTTATGATTTTCGCATTCAATGGTGCTTGGCAGATTACAGGTTATTCATTCATTTATAATGAAGCATTAAAGCCTATTCCGACTGTTTTACAGCAGATTACAGCCTCCGGTATTGCTCGTGCAGGTGTTGCAGCGGCAGCGGTTGTAATCCTTATGATACCGCCTATGGTTCTCTTCGTACTCTGTCAGAGTTCAGTCGTAGAAACAATGGCATCAAGTGGTCTGAAAGACTAAGATTAATAAGAAAGGAATGAAATTTAATGCGGTTTATAAAAAAGCTAACAGCTTTTATCTGCACAGCGGCTGTTGTTGCATCAGCACTTGTTGTTAATGCCTCAGCAGACGAACCGTATATCGGATACAACTATGACTGGTGGGGCGACCCTATTCATTCACAGAACGGTTTCGTTGTTGACGATGTAATCACCGGTGTAGATATGGGCATAGAAACACTGTCAGAACCAAAAGACCTTTTTGTTCATGACGAAACAGGTAAGTTCTACATAGTTGACAGTAAGAATGGAAGAATTATTGAAACTGATTCTACTTTCTCTCCTGAAAACACACGAATCATTTCAGAATTAACTTACAGTGAATCTTTCCCTGAAGAAAAAAGTGTAATCAAAAAGACAACATTCAGCACACCTCTTGGCGTGTTTGTAAGAACAGATAAGGACGGACATACACTTATCTATGTTGCTGACTCTGTAAATGAAAGAGTTGTAGCATTCAACACTGACCTTGAAATTGAAATGGAATATGTAAGACCCTCAAGTGACGTTTACGACTCACAGGTTACATTTAATCCTAACAAGGTTGTAGTTGACAGTGCGTTTAACGTATATGTAGTTGTTCCTTCCATTACACAGGGTGCTGTTCAGTTCTCTGCTGACGGTACTTTCAACGGTTACTATGGTGCAAACCGTGTAAATGCAACTGCAGAAGTTATTGCTCAGCAGTTCTGGAAGCTCATCTACACACGTGAGCAGATTATATCAATGAGAAGAAACGTTTCTATTGAAATTTCTAACGTTGATATTGATGATGAGGGCTTTATTTACACTGTAACAGAAAGCCGTACTTCTGATACTGATATTATCAAGAAATTAAACCCTGCAGGTACAAACATTTTCACAAACTTAGGTTATGATGAATATACCTACGGTGACTTCTCCAGCGGTCGTTACTACAAGGGTAAGAGCTACAACAACGCAATTTGTGACGTTGAAGTAGACAAGGACGGTAACATTTACCTCCTCGACTTTGCAACAGGCCGTGTATTCCAGTACACAAACGAATGCGACTTACTCTTTATCTTTGGCGGTATTGGAACACAGAAGGGTACATTTACTTCTGTATCCGCTGTTGAATCTTACAATGGTAAGGTTTATGTACTTGACTCTCGTAAGAACAGTATTACAGTTTTCGGACAGACAGAATTTGGTGGTATTGTTCAGAATGCAATTTACCTCTTTAATGAAGGTCTTTACGATGAGGCTAAGGGTCCTTGGGAAGAAGTCCTCCGCCGTGACTCTAACTACTGGTTAGCATATATCGGTCTTGGTAATGCTTACCTCAATCAGGGTGACTATGCAACAGCACTTGATTATTTCTACCGTAACTCAAGAGGCGGTTACAACAGAGCTTTCAAGAGCTTTAGAATTGAATTTATCAGAGCAAACTTTACATGGATGATGCTCGTAATTATTGCAATAATCGTATTCTGTATCGTACTCAGCTACGTTAAGAAGTACAGACAGAAAAAAGCCAAAACTAAGACAGGAGGTACGAATTAATGAGATTTGATTTGGATATGCCTGCATGGAAATGGCCTTTTTATGTAGCAAAGCATCCCTTTGAAGGTTTCGATGATTTAAGATGGAAAAAAGCATACAGCATGAAGGTTGCTTGGGTAATAGTAATTGCCTTCTTCCTCATAAGTGTTGCTGACGCACAGTTGACAGGATTCCTTTTCAACGATACGTACGTAAAGGTATTTAACATTATTCCTTACTTCTCATCAACAGTTATTCTTTTCCTTACTTGGGTAGTAGGTAACTGGTCACTGTGTACCTTATTCGACGGTGAAGGTACAATGAAGAACATCTTTGTTGTTTCCGCTTATGCTCTTGTACCTTATCTTATTACACAGATAATCTGTATCGCAGCAAGTAACGTTCTTTTAAGAACAGAGTCAGGATTTATGTTCTTCTTCCAGTACTTAGGTCTTGCATGGTCTGTTGTTCTGATGATATCAGCTATGAAAACTGTTCACCAGTACTCAGTTCCTAAAACTCTTATTGCGATGATTTTCACAGTAGTTGCAATGGCAATCATTCTGTTCCTTGCAGTATTATTACTCACATTATTCCAGCAGGTATTCGTATTCGGCTACTCAATCTATACTGAGCTTATGTATAGATTCAGCATTTAGTGCAGAAACGATAACAAACAACAACCTTAAACTTTAAAAATGGTGGTGTAAAAATGTTAAAATTAAGGAAAAAAGTGTTATCTGCCGCTCTTGCAGCTGCAATTACCGTTTCTGCTACACAGATTCCTGTATGGTCCGAAGATGAGGCAGCACCTATTGCTGATGGTGCTGTTGCTGAAACAACCGAAACAGGAGATAGTCAGACAACAGTATTTGTAACTGAAGAAGAGGCATTTTCAAAAATGTCCCTTATAGCAGAAAACAGCAGCCTTGCTCTTTATTTCAATGAAGAAGATTATATATTCTGTGTTGAAAATAAAGAAAATGGCTATAAGTGGTGGTCAGCTCCTTATAACAATGACCCGGATGCTAACGCTACATACTTCAGTAAGAGAACAACTCTTCTTTCTATCGAGGTTATCAATACTGATACAAAGAACCCTGAAGTTCTTAGAGCGCATGGTTCTAACGTTAAAAAATCTTTTAAGAAGATTGAAAACGGTATCAGAATTGAGTTTGAGTTCATAAGAACAGCTATGGTTATTCCGCTTGAAATTACACTTCAGGACGGATACTTCAACGCAACAGTACCTGTAGCAGGTATTAAGGAAAATCGTCCTACAACAACACCTGAAGGTGATATAGGATACGAACTTTTAAGCGTTAATGTTCTTGAAAACTTCGGTGCTACTGACCGTTCACACGACGGTATAATGATTGTTCCTGACGGTTCAGGTGCAGTTATTAACTACAACAACGGTACTGCAAGTGGTGACGTAAATACTTACACAGGTGTAGTTTACGGCAGAGATTTAGCAGTCAGCCTTTTAGAGGCAGAAGACGTTATAGAACAGGTAACAATGCCTGTTGCCGGTAGAATTACCGACGGTGCAAGTGAAGATAACGGTCTTGTTATGATTGCAACAAGCGGCGATGAATTTTCTACAATTCGTGCAGCAGTTACAGGACAGGATACAGTTACTGACCTTAACACTTGTTGGTTTGAATTTGCTCTCCGTACACAGGATAAGTACTTCATGGGAAGTGACAACACACCTCTTTCTGTATATGAATCTAAGGGTATCAAAACAGGTGATGTTACAGTTTCCTACTATCCTATCAATGATGCTGAATTAAGCTATGTTGATGTTGCAGAAGAATACAGAGATTATCTTATCAATCAGGTTGGCGTAACAAAGAAGACAACCGCAAACGATAATCCCTTCTACCTTACTCTTTACGGTGGCACAGTAAAGGAACAGTCTATTTTAGGTATTCCTGTTGAAATTCAGACAACTGCCACTACTTACTCTGAGGCGCTTGAAATTATCAAGAAATTAGAGGAAAGAGGCGTAACAAATATCAAGCTGGTATATGAGGATTTTAACAAATCCGGTATTATCGGTGAAATTTCTTCAACCTTTGAATATTCTTCAAAACTGGGCGGTAAAGATGATTATAAGGTACTTGCTGACCACGTTAAGGCTCAGGGTTATGAAATTTTCCCAAGCTGTGATATTATGGAAATGAATCAGTCCGGTAACGGCTATTCCTTCACTCTTAACGCATCAAAGCAGATTACAAACTCTTATGCAACACAGACTCCCTTTGAACTTGCATTTGGTTTACCTCATCTTACAAAGGACAGCACAAGTATTCTTTCACCTTACTACATTGGCGGTGTATTTGATAAGCTTGTTAAATCCTTTAAAGAGGAAGGCGCAACAGGTATCTCCTTAAATCAGGCAGGACATACACTTTACAGTGATTTCAGCCGTAAGAATGCTGACGGAAGAAACTATCTTACAAGAGCAGACGCTATGAAGATTCTTCAGGACGGTCATCAGAAGTTAGCAGACGCTGGTATGACAATTATGTCTGAAAATGCAAATCAGTACTTACTTAAGTACTCCGATTACATTAAGGACGTTCCGCTTTATTCTTCAAACTACGACATTTTTGATTATGATATTCCTTTTGCACAGATGGTTCTTCACGGACTTGTTCCTTACACAACAAAGGCTATCAACAAGAGTGCAAATGCTGAAGAATTAAGACTCCTTTCTCTTGTTAGCGGTACACCTATTCATTATGAAATGATGTATAAGAATCCTAACAAGTTCTCTGACAGTGAGTATGACACACTGTACTATTCAAACTACATCGGTTGGCTTGATTATGCAGGTAATGAATATAAACTGTTCAGTGATACAATCGCTAAGGTATCTGATTCTTATATTACTGATTACGAAAGAATCAGCGATGTTGAATACCGCTCAACTTTTGAGAACGGTACAACAATTTATGTAAATCTCGACACACAGGAAATCGAAGTTGACGGAAAAGCTTATGACCTGTCGAGTTACGGATTGGGGGTAAGTGAATAATGAACGATTTTGAAAAAGACAAAAGCGAAGAAATCGCTGAAGTTACATCTGAATCGGAAGCTGAAAAGGTAAGTCTTGAAAAGACAACTGAAGAAGCTGCCCCTGAAAAAGAAGACGCTCCTAAAAAGCAATATGCAGGTCACATGACAGCCTCTGCCGCTGCATTAAACGCAGAAGGTGAGGTTGATATCAGACGCAAAAAGCCACGTGAGGAAAAGCAAATCAAGGAAAGTAAAATTTCTTACGAGCGTAGAAAAGGCCTTTATGGCTATGGCTTTATTGCACTGTGGTTTGTCGGTGTAATTTACATGTTTATTATTCCTCTTGTACAGTCCCTTTGGTATTCATTCAGCTATACCGAACTGGTTAGCCAACCGGCAGTAATGGAAGAATACGGAATGGACGGTCCCGGTATCTATACCGAATGGAATAATTTCGGAAACTACAAGAAGGCATTTACAGAAAACGCAGAATATCCTCAGAACTTAGCTAATTCTCTTATTGAAACAGCATATACAGTTCCGCTGGTACTTGTATTCTCACTTTTCGTTGCACTTCTTTTAAATGATAAGTTCAAGGGCAGAACTTTTGCAAGAGCAATCTTCTTCCTGCCTGTACTTATCGCAACAGGTCCTGTACTTCAGGTTATCAACGGTGACATGCTTTCTCAGGGTGTTGGTGAGGCATCACAGTTCAGCTCACTCTTTAAAGCAGACTTCGTTGAAGAATTCTTAATGTTCATGGGCCTTACAAACATCAGTCAGTCTTTCACTGATGCGATTACAACTGTTACCGAAACAATCCTGAACTTAATCTGGGATTCCGGTATTCAGATTTTAATCTTTATTTCAGCATTACAGCAGATTCCTGTTTCCGCTAAGGAAGCAGCGTCTATGGAAGGTGCTACAGGTTGGGAATTCTTCTGGAAGATTACATTCCCCACAATTTCACCTATGATTTTCGTTAACCTTATCTATACAGTTATCGACGCATTTATCAAGTCCGATAACCCTGTAATGGTACAGGTAATGAGCTATGCGAGAGGTTGGGAATACGGTTTCTCATCTGCAATGGCGTGGGCGTACTTCGCAATTGTAGCTGCAATTCTCGGTATTATCTCGTTAGTAGTATCAAAGTTTATTTTCTACCAGGTAGACTAATTAAGGAGGAACTTCAGTGGATAACAACGAATTTGAAAAAGAAACAGTTGTATCAGGCACAGATGTTACTCCTGATACAACAATAGCGGCAGAAACTCAGCCTGAAGAGGTTATGGCAACTATTCAGAGTGAAGAACCTGTCGAAGAAACACCTGCTCCCAAAACTGTGGCAGCAGATGTTACACCGGTAAAAAAGAAATCAAAAAGACAGCTTAAAAAGGAAGAAAAAGAACGCTTAAGTCAGTATCATGTCAGCAACTGGGATATTATTAAGAACTATCGTTCTTATAATGAGGCTGAAAAGAAACATTATCGTTACATTTTCGGCAGAAGAGTTTCTGAAAAGGTATGGCCTGTATTCCGTTTCCTTATCCTTTTTGGCTTAGGATTCGTAATCCTTTATCCTATGCTTTACATGATTTCATGTTCAATCAGACCTCAGGCTGAAATGACTGACCCTTCAATCCTTTGGATTCCTAAGACATTTATGCTTGATAACCTTGTTGAAACATGGACAGCTATTGACTATCCAAGACTGGTATGGGATACAATCAGCGTTAACGTTGTCTGCTCACTTATTCAGGTACTTACATGTTCAATCGCAGGTTACGGTTTCGCAAGATTTAAGTTTAAATTCAAGGGTCTTCTGTTCGGTATAGTAATCTTACAGATTATCGTTCCTACACAGGTTATCTTAATTCCGCAGTTCATGCAGTTCAGATACTTTGACCCATTTGGAATTGTCAGCTTAATAAACGGTGAGGCACTCAACCTTGCTGACTCTCCTTGGGCACTTTATTTACAGGCATTCTTCTGTAACGGTATCCGTGCAGGTCTGTTTATCTTCCTCTTCCGTCAGTTCTTCAGAGGACTTCCTAAGGAACTAGAAGACGCAGCTTACCTTGACGGCTGTGGACCTTTCGAAACATTCGTAAAGGTTATGGTACCTAACGCAAGAAACTCATTCTTAACACAATTTATCTTCTCAGTACTATGGTACTGCGATGACTCTTACGTTTCCG
>JAZUOE010000218.1:0-17370 GCA_045604505.1 Ruminiclostridium sp.
AGGGTTATAGATTCCACCTGCCCCATCTGACAGCTCGATTTTAAGCCAACATTTTGATAATTCTTCGTTTGCAACAGTCCACTCAATCTTAAAACCTTCATCTTGTGTAAAAGCAGTTATTGAGAATGCTGATAAATCCAAAGCAGGAGCAACCGCTGTGGTAATTTCTGTAGTTGTGGTTTCCGGTGTTGTTGTAGTTACAGTAGTGGTTGTCGCAACAGTTGTAACTGCCGGAACTGTAGCTGATGTTATTTCACTTTTTTCAACCGGCTGAGTTTCTGCAGTTGTTGTTATGCTTGAATCAACATTGGTTCTGCTGCGTATTGACTGAGTGTAAAAATAACCTAGCACTACTATTGCAATACACAAAACTGCTGTTATAACTATGCCAATAGTTTTCTTATTTTTGTCGCTCATTGGCTCCTTTTTGCTTTTCGGCTTTCTCTCTTTGCGATTTTCATCTTTTTTTAAATTCTCATCAAATATTGCCAAATCTTCATCAAAAGTAGTTTTTTCTGTTTTTGAACTATTGTCAGACATACCTTATCTCCAAAATAATTTTATTGTGCTTTAAATTATGCAAAAAACATATATTTTTAATAAACCCTTATAAACACAACTATACATACCCCCGAAATTTCTTTCGAGGATATGTAGTTCATCAATATTTATAATTGTTTTTCCTCTATTACCCAAGCGGGAACAACATTTATTGTCAGATTGCCCTGTGGGTCAGCGCTAACCATAACGCTACATGCTGCAACAGAGGTTTTATCTGGTGTTGCGGCTGTAATAATCGCTACACCTTCATTTCTAGCTGTAATATTACCATACTGGTCAACAGCTACAACCCTTGTATCATCACTACTCCATAAAACATCATTTTCTGTAATTACCGTTGGCAGTGCAGTAATCTTAACAGCTGATTTTGTTCCTACAGGAATAGAAATACCATAGGTTTCAAGCTTAACTGAATAATCTGTACCTGCATTAGGGTCGGTAATTTTTACAGTACAGTGTGCAGAATAATCTCCATCTTTTGTTTTTACCACAAGAGAAGTTCTACCCTCAGCTAATGCCTGAGCGGAATATGATATACCTGTAAAGTTATCATAATTATAAACAAAAGTTTTTTTCGCAGTTTCACCTAACTTGACTTTTTCTGATTCATAACTAACTATCATGAAATCTTCAAATGTATATCCGCTGGGAATTACGCTTAAGGAAACATCAAATGATTCTCCTACCTCAACTTCAATTACAGAATCAACAAGCTCTATATTATCGCCGATTGTAATACCCGCCGCTGCCATTTCCTTATCCGAAAGAGCCTTAAGACGTTCTTCCTTAGTGCATTTCTCCACAACTTCAGGGAATGCTATTCCATAAGATTCCATGTGCAGGTCAGCTATTACATTATCGCTGCCAAGTATTTCAAAGTCCTTTGAAATGGTTTTGTCGAAAATTAAAATGTCAATAGTAAGATATAATTCTAATTCAAGTATAGGATAAACTTCAATCTGCGCACAGAAAAGCGGAGTTGGGTCCGCACCGGGCTCTTCTTCAATCTGTGTTGTTTCAATTTCAAGGTCAGCACCGGCACCGGGAGTAATTATAACACCGGCCTCGATGACATTCATACAAGCAGAAATAGAGAGTTTAACAGGAAGTCTTGCCTCAATATTTGCATGACCTGTTACATCTATCTGCTGTCTGCCAGACTTCTTAATAGCAGAAAAGTTAGTAACCTCACGCCATTCAAAACCATTAGAACGGCCATTGGTTGTAAGAGCAACCTCTATTTCACCCTCAATTGAAAGACCAAGACTAATATCAACACCAACAGTAAGGTCGCCGATACCTGTAGGGCAATCTAAAGAGCAGACCTTTACTGACTGTGAATAATCGCCCTTTAAACCGATTTTTTCAACAGTCTGGTAATTCATTACAAATTTACAGTACTTCTTATCCCAAAAACCTAAATCTGCCTTATAATCAAAAGTGATATTATTAAATTCATAACCGTAATTTAATTCTAAATTTCCGCTATACTCAAATGGACTTCCTTCAGGCTCAATATCCTCACTGTCAATTGAGGCAAGTTCAGAAACAAGACTTGTTCTGATATAACCATTGCCGACACTTACAGAAACCTTGCCTATTTCAGTATCAAAAGTTTTGCTGACACTACCACGTGCTAATTTCTTGACATTACCATTGCTCATGTAACCTACATCAGCGCTCATATCCGCAACAAACTCATCTGCAGCTACAGGATTGCCGTTTGCATCATAGAAAGTCGCCTTTGTAAAATCAGGTGTTACCTGCTGCTCAACCTTGTAATTCGCAACAAACTCGTCACCTGTTGCGGGTACAGTGGTAACAGTAAATGTTCCGTCTGAATTTTCCTTAATTTCAGTTACCTTTACAACTCCACTTTCAGGGAGCATAATAACTGACTCTTCCTTAATTCCCAGTTCATCAACAGAATCAACTGTGATTACGCCGCTTTCAGGATTAAGTCTGAAATTATTTTCTGCCATAGTCTTACGAACATTATCATAAGATGTGCTATCAAACTGCATTGAAC
Source organism: Ruminiclostridium sp. (assembly GCA_045604505.1). GTDB lineage: Bacteria > Bacillota > Clostridia > Oscillospirales > Ruminococcaceae > Ruminiclostridium_E. The sequence goes on from JAZUOE010000218.1 coordinate 2,591, forward strand.
CTAAACTTTCATTATAAGAATAATAACTAAGCCCTGAAAGGTCAACAACATTTTCCTTAAAACTTACATCATAAACAGGTTCATCAACCGTGCAAGATGCCCAAACTTCATAAGCTGCATCTGTAAACGCAACACTTTCAGAAATGCCAACCTCATCATTAGGGTTGAATTTTCCTTTTTTGTCAAGTTCCATTATGCCATAATTTATGATTGATTGTACATCATCAAGATATGTAATGTCAGCGGAGTCGGAAATTGCAACTTCGCCTTCCTTATTGTCATAAATAGCGCCGGAAAGGAGCATTGCACAAAACTCTCTTGTTACTCCTTTTTCAGGGTCAATATCTTTAACCCTTTCATCTATAACTCCAAATTCGACTGCAGTCTGTACTGCGTCAAAGTATTGATTTCCTTGCTGAATACTGCTGAAATAAGGTTCAGCAGACTGATAACCTTCAAATGAAAAGGTTTTATTAACTAATTCAATAAACTCACCGTTTGTCATTTTATCTTCCGCCGATGCTTTAGCGCAACCTGAAATACAGGTAAGAACAGTAGGAAGTGCCATTGTCACAGCCAGAACAGCTGATATTTTTCTTTTCATATCAAGTTCCCCTTCGTGCAAAAACGTTAATTAAACACAACCCGAATGGTAATTTCGCATTCGGGTTGTGCCAAGCATTAGTTAAAATTATGTTGCCTGTGCCTTATCGTTCTGAATGCTTTCCTTATTAATTCTGATAGTACGTTCACCCTTCTTATAGGTTTCAGTTACATTTACCTTTACAAAGCTAACAAACTTTTCAACTCTGTCAAAGTATTCATTAAACTGCTTGTTTTTAACCTGTCTGAACTTATCTACAGTTTCTCTGGAAGTATCAGAAGACCACTTGCTGTCCATGCTCTCAATTTCATGAGCGATTTCCATTAACTTGGATTTTAAATCGTTATTTGTCTTTGCCATAAAATCTGCAGCTGAATTAGCTTCCTGAATGTCTATTTCAAGTGTGATTGCCATAATATTATCCTCCTGTAATCTGATTTAATAATTATAATGCGTTTGCGCCCTCTGTCAATGAAGTCTGTGATGCGTCATAAAGATTTGCAGCTTTTTCAAGGTGTTCTGCATAATCCATCATAAGGTCATACATATATTTGAAATTTGTCTGGAATGATTGAACCTTATTGATGTAGCTGTCTGCATCTGCACCAACCCAAGCTTTTCCTAAATCACCAAGATCACGTTCAAGAAGTTTTTTGTAAAGGCTCTGATATTCACCAGCCTTATTACGAATTGTTCTTGCGGTGTTTCTCAGATCTGCCGAGCCGACTATAATATTATTATCCAGTGCCATAGTGTTTTCCTCCTTAAATAATGTGTTTGTTTTCGGTAATTACATACTAGCATTTTTTTCCACTTATTTCAACGGACATTGCAGAATTAGCAATTTTACCGACAAAATCTGTCGTTTTTTGTAATGACTTTTTGAAGATAATATTATATAGTATAATTGTAGTTATATGTCCTATGGGGGTATTATCTTCAAATGATAGTAATTATGGAGAATGAAAAAGAAAGTGCCGAACATATAAAAATGCTCTTATGTATGGAGTGCGGCTTTCGTGAAACAGCAGTTAACATTTTTTCAAAATCATCAGCAAACCTTTTAAACGTTATAAAAAATGATAAAAAAAGAACTATTAATATAGTAATTATAGATATTTCAATGAATTCTAATTTTGACGGAATAATCCTTGCAGAACAAATTGTAAGTATACGCGCAGATATGCATATAGTTTTTGTTACTTCATACGGAAAATTCTATATACAACAAGCTTTTCTTTTCAGTTATGATGTTGTACCTGTTGCCTATCTTTTAAAACCTGTCAACAAATACTTTCTGAAGAAAACAATAGAAAAAATAAGATATATAGACAGAAATCAAAGCACTGTATGGATAAAAACTCAACGTACCATGATAGGCGTAAAATCTAGTGATATAATATACATAGGTATTGAAGGCCACTGTACGGTTTTTTACACAGAAGAAGAAACATACAAAAGTTATAGTTCTATCGAAGATGTTGCCAAATCACTTCCTAATGGATTTCTGAGATGTCATAAAAGCTTTATAATAAACACCGATTACATTGGTGAATATAACAGCAGGTCAAGCTTTATTTTAAAAAACGATACACCTATTCCAATAAGCCGCGCCTATCAAAGTCATGTTAAAAAATTCATGGAGCAAATTTTTGAATAAACTGATTTTCAAATTTCTAACGAAAATGAAAATCGGTTTTTTGTTTAGCAAAACCCATTAACGCTTATTGAAATATTTTGCTCTCTGTGTTATAATATCAAAACAGGAGTGATTATATGGACAGTAAAAAAATCTTTAATATAAATTTTATCGCACCCATTATTTTATTTGCTTTTATCACCTTTATCAATGTGGGTGATTATATCTTTACAAATCCGAAGGTATACAGAATTATTGACAACATTTTGTCATCGGTTATCTGCTCAGGCTTAGGACTTTCAATCGGGTTTGCTTTAAAGGTTTTGCTTTTACCGCAGGTCAAGGGTTTAAAAAATTCGCTTATTATACATATCTGCACCTATGTTACATATTTTCTTGCCACCATGTGTATTATGCTGCTTTTTAAGATTGTTTTTGGCAGCTACAGGCTGATGCAGTTTTCAAAGCCTGTATGCTTTCTGTTGGTGGGATTATTTGCGGCGGATATTCTGAAAAAGCTTATTCTCAAAAAGAACAAGATTAAAGCCTACATATTTGCAGGAGTGCTTTCGGCGGCTGCTACAACGCTTATAGCATTGCTCAGCAACTCATGGTGGCATTATCTTTCCTTTAACTTCCTTTTTGATTTTGTAGACCCTACGCCATATTCTTTTTTCGTTTCCTACGATTTCACCTACAGAATAGGTATTATAGGGACACTCCGTTACCCTGTGCTTTTCGCACTTGTACTGCTGATTTTTCTGACAAATATTTTCCTGCATAAAAAGGGTATTGATTTTCTTGACGCTTATGATAAAAAGATTGATGAGGATTTAGAGGAAATGAATGCACCTGACGATGATGAATAAAACAAAACATTTTTAATCCGTCCGTCGCAGACGGACACCATAATCATTCATTATTCATTTTTCGTCATTCATCAAAAAAGGCGGCAAATTGCCGCCTTTTTTATTCCGCCGTTTCCTTAGTAATATTTCTAACCCATTTATACTTCATATAATGGTGATAAACTGCAGGTATTTTTACAAATTCATCTAACGTAAGTATTGCCGCAACCGCAAGTACAGGGAGCTTTAACACAAAGGCTGCCAACAAGCCAAGCGGCACAACCACAACCCACATTGTCACTGCGTCGCACAGCATACCGAATTTTGTATCGCCGCCTGAGGGGAAAATGCCTGAAATTATGGTTGAGTTTAGGGAATTTCCGATAATGTAGTACGCCGCCATAAACATCATATATTTAAGATAATGATGTGCCTGTGGCTCAAGAGGAATTATTTTTAGTACAAGAGGTGTAAGAGCAAGTATTACAAGTCCTGAGCCTATACCCACAAGGATTGAAAACCGTACAAAGCTGCCCCCTGCCTTCTTTGCTCTTTCAAGCTCACCTCGTCCAAGCATACCGCCGATTGTAATACCAACACCTGACGCAATGCCCCAGCAAAGACTTGCAATCATACTGCGGACTATACTTGCAATAGAGTTTGCGGCAGTTGCGTCAGAGCCTAAATGACCCATGATAACAGAATACATTGTCATACCGCCGCCCCAGCCTATCTGATTTAACAGCAAGGGGATTGTATACCGCCAATAATCCTTATGTAATTCCTTGTTTTTGGAGTGAAACATAAGCCCTATACGTAAAGGGGGGCACTTTTTTCCTATTACGGCAATCAATACAAGCACTGTTTCAACAACACGTGCAAGTACGGTTGCCAAAGCCGCACCCGCTATCTCCATTTTCGGGAAAAATGCCAGACCGAAAATCAAACAGCCGTTGAAAATAATGTTAAGTACAACCGAAAGTGAACCGATAACCGAACTTAGTTTTGCCCTGTCGCAGACTTTCATTATACCGAAATATGCCTGTGTAAAGCCTGTCAGCACGTAAGAAAGAGATACTGTACGGAGATATTTGCCACCTGTAGTTATAAGCATAGGGTCATTTGTAAATATCCGCATAAGCTGTTCGGGTATAATTGCAGACGCAAGAGTAAATATCAGCCCCACAAGTAAGGAGTAGCGCATTGTGATTGCTAAAACCTCTTCTGTTGTCCGCTCATCACCCTTGCCCCAGTACTGAGCGGCAAGTACGGTACAGCCGAATACGAATGCCCCATAGAAAAGGCTGAACACAAAGGCAACCTGCCCTGCAAGTGAAGAGGCGGAAAGTGAGTCTTGGTCAAGAAAGCCAAGCATAAACGCGTCACTAGCTGTTACAAGCGACGACATCAGGTATTGAAACGCAATAGGCGTAACAACACTGAACATCTTTTTATATAGGTTTTTATCGAATGCCATATTTATTCTTAATCTCCTGAGGAATTGTTCTGTTTTTAAAGTAAAATTCTCTGTCGTGTTCATTTATTTCACGCTGAACCCTGCAAGGATTTCCAAAAGCGAGGACGTTTGAAGGAATATCCTTAGTGACAACGCTACCGGCACCTATAACCACATTATCACCTATAGTTACACCGGGTACAATCACCACCCCTGCTCCTATCCAGCAGTTTTTACCGATATGTACAGGCATATTATACTGATACCCGTCAATTCTAAGCGCAGGGCAAAGAGGGTGCCCTGCTGTTGCAACAACCACATTAGGTCCAAACATTGTGTTATCGCCCACATAAATATGTGTGTCATCAACAAGGGTCAGGTTGAAATTAGCGTAAATCATTTTACCAAAATGGCAGTGCTTACCGCCGAAATTAGCATGAAAGGGCGGCTCTATGTAGCAGCCCTCACCTATCTCTGCAAACATTTCCTTCAGAAGTTCATTGCGTTTTTCCATTTCTGAAGGGCGCGTCATATTAAATTCATAAAGCTTTTCAAGGCAATTCAGTTGGTTTTCTATAATTTCTTTATCACCAGGAAGGTACAGCTCCCCCGTGTGCATTTTATCCTTTTCAGCCATAAAAATAAGCCTCCTTTTGCTCAAACACACGAATTATAGCACATATCCGACAAAAAAACAAGGGGTTTGAAAAAAATCATTTTGTGTGGTATAATACCGTATTATACTACAATGAGCGCTTTTATGTTGTCACGGCAGGACAGACGAGGTATAGTCAGTCTTTTCTGTTCTTAGGGCAACATTTTATCTTGATTTTTTGTAGGAATAGTGGTATAATGTAGTAAGACTACAAAAAAATGATAGCTTGTGTTTAAGAGAATAATGTCCGTAAGGTCGCACTTTTCGACTCGGTAAGCCCACTGAACCGTTCAGACTGCCGCAGCCAAAAACAAGCAAACAGAACCTAATGTTTTTAATAACCCTATCGGAGGAAGATATGATAAACATCAATGAAAAAACATTGTGCGAAGCGTGTTTTGCACCAACTAACCGTGACCCTTGTCCAAAATGCGGTTTCAGCAAAAGCTCCTACAAGCACGATAATGCGTTGCTTGGCATTGGTAGTGTATTAGAAAGCAGATACCTTATCGGCAAAGCAATCGGTAAGGGCGGCTTTGGTATCACCTACCTTGCCTATGATACGAAGATGCACTGCAAGGTAGCAATTAAAGAATACTACCCCTATGGTATCGCTGTGCGTGATATTGACACAAAGACCGTAAATGTTACCTCAGGTGAATCCAAACACACCTTTGAGGAAGGTGCATCTAAATTCTATGAAGAGGCTCGACTTGTAGCGGGTTTCAATGGCAATCCCAACATAGTAAGCGTATATGATTTCTTTTACGGAAACGATACCGTTTACTTCACCATGGGCTATCTTGAGGGTGTTACCCTCAAGTCATACATCAAAAAGAACGGTTTGCTCTCTGTAAACAAAGCTGTACGTGTGGCGTACGATATTGGTAACGCTCTTATGGCGACTCACAGTAATAATGTTCTGCACCGTGATATTTCCCCAGACAACATCATGATATGCTATGACGGCACGATAAAGCTGTTGGACTTCGGAGCCGCAAGACAGGTCATCTCCAGTGAATCCCGCAGCCTTTCTGTAATTCTGAAACAGGGCTTTGCTCCACTTGAGCAGTATCAGAAAAAGGGAAAGCAGGGTCCCTGGACCGACGTATACTCACTGGGAGCAACTATCTATTATGCTCTTACAGGAGATGTTCTTGACGACCCTATGACGCGACTTGACGATGATGACAAATTCCTCTCTAACGCACATAATATCCACGAGGGATTGTGGGAAATAATAAAGAAAGCGACCATGCTTAAAATACAGGACCGCTATCAGGACATGTATGACCTGAAAGATGCTCTGGACAGCCTCAGCATCACACCCGAGCCGCTTATGGTAGCCGCATACCAATCAAGGGATTCCAGAGGCACAGCTAACAACACAGCGTCCTCAGTGCCTGTGACAAACTCTGCAGTTGCGGAAACTGAAATGGCTAAGTCTTTGGCAACGTCTGCCTCTATGGATGTAACTATGCCGGTTAAGCAGCAGACCACTCCTGCCTCTATGGATGTGACTATGCCGGTTAAGCAGCATACAGCACCTGATTCTGTGGACATTACCATGCCTCTCAGACAGCCTGAAAGTGAGCCGCATAGCTCTGCTACATCTGAGCGCAAGGATAATTCAAACCGCAAACGTAACATAATTATTTTTGCAGTAGCAGGGGCTATTCTGATAATCATCTCAATAATACTCATCTTCTACGCTAATCAGGAGTATCATTACACCACCAAAGACGGCGGAATATACATAACCTCCTACAGCGGCAAGGCGACAGAGGTAGTTATCCCCTCAGAGATAGATGGTAAGCCCGTTGTGGCTATCGGAAACAGAGCGTTCTATGATAAGGACGTCAAAAGCGTGGTTATTCCTGAGGGTGTGATTAAGATAGAAAATGAGGCTTTCATATTCTGTGAAAACCTTGAAAGCATCACTATTCCCGAAGGAATAGTTACCATTGAAAACAACGCATTCAGATGTTGTGCCGCCCTTACAAGCGTACATTTGCCCGACAGCGTCAAGAACATAGAATATGACGCATTCAGCGACTGTGATAAGCTCACAAGCATTTCTGTCCTCAGTGGCTGTAAAATTGATGAGGAGGCTTTCAAAAACACAAATGTGCAGATAACCTACCGAGATGAGGGTGAGCAGACAACACCGACTACTCCATCTGCGCCGAGCGAACCCTCCGAGTCTGAAACCCCCACTCAGAGTGAGCCTTCGCAGCCTGACCAGCCCACCCAGAGTGAGCCATCACAGACTGACCAGACTACTCAGAGTGAGCCTTCACAGTCTGACAGACCATCTCAGAGTGACGCTACTACAACAAAGGCAACAACTACCACCGCAAGACCTGTCCAGACAGAGCCTGTGGAGATAGATTACAGCAAGATTTTTCAATATCAGGTAATGAATGGTAGAATAACAATAACCAATTACATCGGAAAGAACACAAGCAAATTAGTAATCCCCTCTGAGATAGACGGTAAGCCTGTAACCGAAATAGGTACAGGAGATTCTAATATAATACCTGAAGGTACAAATATTACAGAATTAGTAATTTCCAATGGAATAAAAAAGATCAATGATTATGCATTTAGTGCTCTTGAATTTGAAACGAGTAATAGCTTTGAATCAGTAACAATACCGTCTTCTGTCACATATATCGGAAATCGTGCCTTTGCGAATTGTGATAGTCTTAAATCAATTACTGTTCCGAATAGCGTTACATGTATCGAAGAGAGTGCTTTTAGAGAGTGCGATAACCTTGAATCGGCAATTCTGGACTGTCGTATCGATACGATTAAAGGAGGTACATTCTCCGAGTGTATAAGCTTAAAATCGGTAAAGTTTCCAAAAAACCTTATTTCTATCGAAGCGTCTGCATTTTACGATACAGCCCTTACAGACATTGTATTGCCTGAAACCGTTACATATATAGGAGCGAATGCTTTTCATAGTTGCGAAAAATTAAAATCCATTCAGCTGCCATCAAGCTTACTTGAAATCGGTTATTGTGCATTCAAAAACTGCAAGAATCTATCAAGCATTTATATCCCTGATAGTGTAAAAGAAATTGATGAGGGTGCTTTCGCATGCTGCGATAAGCTGACAGAGGTATCTATGCCAAGCAGCTGTGAATATGATGATAGCAGGATCGGCACATTCTATGACAGTAACAATGTCAAGATAAAGATCCGATACTAAGCATAGCGTATGCACTCAATAATCCTGTATCCAATAAAAATGCTATAATCAAATGTGTAAAATAATACACCAATGCCATGACAAAACGGGAGCAGTAATTTCAAGCCGTTTTTACTACGATTGAGGGGTTCAACTTGCCCCGTTTTGCCGATTTGCTCTGAAATATACAGCTTTTTCTTGCGAAGGAAAATGAGGCATAACAACGCAAAACAGGAGGATTTGCATAGATGTACAGGATTTTATTTATCTGTCACGGCAATATCTGCCGCTCACCTATGGCGGAATTTGTACTTAAGGATATGGTTAAAAAAGCGGGGATTTCACAAGATTTCTTTATTGAATCCCGTGCTACAAGCACCGAAGAAATCGGTAACCCTGTACATCGGGGCACAACCCGTAAATTAGCTCAGTTCGGCATTTCCACTGCAGGAAAAACAGCTATTCAGCTCCGCCGTGACGATTATGAAAAATATGACTATCTTATCTGCATGGACAGAGCCAATGTATTAAACACAATACGGATTATAGGCACTGACCCGAAGGATAAGGTTATAAAGCTCCTTAGCTTTGCAGGAGAAAACGGCGACATTGCTGACCCTTGGTACACAGGCAACTTTGATGAAACCTATGATGATGTCTTAAGAGGCTGTCAGGGGTTGCTGAAAAAACTTGTTGGTGAATAAACATTAAACCCCCGCACAAGCGGGGGCTTTCTTATTATTCGTTACGTATTGCCTCAAGGGCGCTTATCTTAACCGCTCTGTTTGCGGGGTAAAAACCTGAAATCAGACCGATAATGGTTGAGAAAATCAAGGCAAGTAGCACCAGCCACAACGGTATAATGGAAATCTGCGCCTGTTCTGCCGCAATTCCCAGCATTCCCGCCACAACTCCACTGCCTATCATATTCATAATTGCGGAAATTCCGTAGCTTATGAGTGTACCCATAATACCGCCAAGAAGTCCTATCATTCCCGCTTCCATAAGAAAAACAATCCTGATATTGCTGATAAAGCAGCCAAGCACTTTCATAATGCCGATTTCCTTTGTTCGCTCATAGATAGACATTATCATGGTATTTGTGATACTGATTGCCGCTACAAGTAAGCTGATTGCCGCAAGACTTCCTAACACAAGCTGAATTATTCCCAAATATCCCTGCATTTCTTCACGTATCTGCGCCATACTTGAGGTGTTGAAACCCATAGCCTGTACCTGCTGTTGCACCTCGTCAACATTCTCAATATCATTCACCATAATCTTTACAAAGGTGTATTCCAAAGGCTTTGTGGTTCTCACGCCGTTAAGACGGTTATAGCTGTTGATGATTTCCTTAGCCGTATTTATGTCAATAAACAGGCTGTAGGGGGTTTCCCAGTTAGGGTCAGTTTTCAGCACCGTAGTACCCTTTGTTTTAAACTCATAACCTCTGCCGCCGTAAAGGAAATTCCCCTCGTCGTCAGTTTTCTTTGTGTTGTTCACATAAAGCATTATTGTTTCGCCAACAGGCTGTACAAAAGGCTCTGTAAAGGTTCCGTCCGGTAATTCCTGTTTCCAGGTGTATGCGTTCTGACCTCTTTTCTTTGTGTCACGGAATTGATATGCCATTTCGTTTCCGAAAACTATAGCGTCACTGTACTCATATTCTGTAGGCAGTTCACCTTGTTCGGGTTCGTAACCCATTTTGTCAAAAAGTGAAAAATCCACACCGTACACTTCCGCCCACGACATTTTATATCTGTCATTCTTACCTGCCGCTATGGTTACCATGTTGCTGTCCACACTAAGACGGGGGATAACTGCGGACACGTTTTCTATTGCCTCAATTTCAGCAATGGCAGTGTCGTCAAGGGGTGTTTTATCTTCCTCTTCACCTGACCCGCCGTAGCTGTAATTGTAAATGGTAATAGCGGTAAGGTCACCAAAAGTTGAAAGCATACCGTCCATAGCCTTGTTCATTCCGATACCCAGCGAAATCATTACAATAACCGCACAGGAACCGATAACAACGCCTGTAACCGTAAGGAGCGTACGGCCCTTGCGCCTCCACAGGTTGCGAAGGCACATAACCATCATATCATATATCCTCATCGTCGTCCTCTGTTTCCAGCTTTTTCTTTCTCTTCTTTATAACAACAACCACGATTACAACAATCGCAATCAGGAATGCACCGCCGATAACGAAAATTATCCAGCCGCCGCCCGGATTTTCAGGGGGCATTTCCTCCTGCATTGTAGGGTCATCGAAAAACATACCGTCCGACGGATACATTTCATCATAATTGAACTGTGCGGCGGTAATGGTAAAGGGGGCTCTCTGCTCCTTTTCAGTGCCGTTTGAATCCTCGTAGGTGATTACAATTTCACCCTTTATCTCTCCCTCAATCGTGGGGGTAATCTGTGCGTCGTAGTATTCCTCACTGCCGCTGTTGATATTACCGATATAGTAAGCACCTGAGGAAATTTCAAAGCCCTCGCCCTCAACCTTTGCGGAAACGTTATACACACCGCTCTTGCCCTTATTTACAAGGCTTGTGCTTATGTAACACATTTCCCCTACATTTACAGCGTAGTTAGGTGCCTCAGGCTCATTTAATGTAAGCCTGTCTTCCTGCTGAAGAGGGATTGTGATTGTTTCGGTGACAGGCGATGCCTGATAGCTCTTGCCGTTTGCCTTATATTCATAGGCAAATGCAATTTCTACAGGGTAACTGTTTGGTGATGCGTCACCCTTTGCCAAAAGGTCAAGTCCGATTTCTGCTGTTTCCTTAAGACCTAATGTTTCAAAGAAAAATGAGTTTGAGGAATTAGCGGGAGAAAAGGCAATAGTCCCGTCGTTTCCGCCCGGCACACCGTTAATGGTTACCTTAAGATTTTCAATAACTGCCTGTGATGAAGTATTCTTTATCTTTACGGAAAGGGGGAAGGTGTTTCCGGCAATTACAAATTCACCGCCGAAATCGTAGCTCTCAATAATGATATTAGGTGCAAAAACCTGTGTTTCTTCATCGTCCTTTTTCTCTTCGGGAATACAGGAAACGGTTGCGCTGACCTCGTTTGAAACATTGCCGTATTCAATAAGCATGGGGATAACCTCACGTATTGAGGAAATACCCTCACAGCCAACGATTTCAAAGCTGAAACTCTTTTCCTTTCCTGCCTTTATGCTGAAATCTGTGTATGTCAGCCCGTTATTTATAGCAAATTTATTGCCGTCAAGACCCATTACACTCAAACGTGCGTTTTCAATATCTGTGCTGCCTGTATTTTTCAATGTAACTGAAAGTGTAAAGCTTGTTTTTGCCTTTATACTTGTGGAGCTGACCTTGTAATCTGTCATTATAAGGTCGTATTTGTCATGCTCTTTTTTATCGCTGTCAGGCTCACAGGTGAGGATTACAGAAGTATCAAGGGACTGCTGTAAATCAGGCTTTGCAGGGTTTATGCTGTAAACTGCCTGAACACCTACCGTTTCACGGACATTGCTTATTCCCTCACAGGCAACCATAGGGAATTTTACTCTTCCTATGCTGCCGTTTTTTATGCTGACGGTCTGTTTTGAAAATCCGCCGTCAAGTACAAATTTTGTGCTGTCAAGGTCACTTAAGCTGACCTCTACGTTTTCAAGGTCAACACCGCAGTTGTTTTCCAACGTAAGAGTCAGTTCAAAGTTATCTCCGGGACGGATAACACTCTTGCTTGTCTTATATGATTTTACTGTTAAAGCGGCAGTATTTATGCTGCTAGTCACCTTTACGGGGATTGTGTAGGAATAGTTCCCTGCTGCCTCTCCGTAAATGTCAAAAACTGTCACGCTGAGGGACAGGTCATATATACCTGTAAGGGTTGTTTTGGGTACAGTAACTTTAAAATTGAAGGCAGGGTTGACCGAAACGTTTGTCTTTTCACCAACGTCCTCAACAATTATATCTGCACTTTCAGATTTAAGCATTGCCGATACAAGAGAAACGGAGCCTGTACCTACAGACCTTAAGCCGATGTTGATTGATGAGGTGGTTCCTGCTTTGATTTCAGGGGTTTTGCTTGTGGCAAGAGTAAAAGAAGGTACAGGTACCTTAACCTCTTCCTCTGCAACCGTTTCTTTGCATTCTCCCACTACTATGCTTAATGGGACGCTTATACTGTCGTTGCCTGAATTGTAGCAGATTGAGTAGTTGAACTCATTGCCTGTTCCTAAATATTTTACGTCCATAAAATAGGACTCTACACGCAGGAGTGCCCCCTCTATCACAACCTTATCGGTCCATGAATGAGGATTCATTGCAGTGAAAGAATTATTAGACGCAGCAACACCGAAAATGCTGTCTGTATCAAAATAATTTGCGGTTAATCCGTCTGTAAAATTCGTGATTGGAATATATGTATAGGTGGTTATGTGGAATATATCATCTTCTTCTATGCCCCACATAAGGCCCTCAAGATGATAGCCCGAATTGAATGCCCCTGAAGATAATGTGGGGGTTGTGTCCTCAACAACAGGTGGCTCCGCCTCTGCAAAGGCTGTTACATTTACTGCCGATACGGAAATTACCGCAGCGGCAACTGCTGAAATTAATTTAGACAATAGTTTCATTACTTGTCCTCTCTTCCTTTATTTCTTCTGTCTTATTTTCATCAGACGGCTTATTTGGATTTTCTTCAACACCTGTAATCTCACCGTCGATTATATGTACTATTTTATCCGCATATTCGGCTATTTCCAAATCGTGGGTTACAATTATAAGGGTCAGCCCATGCTTTCTGCACATACGCACCATAAGATTCATAACATCTTCGGTGGTTTTTGTGTCAAGGTTTCCTGTCGGCTCATCGGCAAAAATAACGTTTGGCTTTGCCACAAAGGCTCTGGCGATACCCACTCTCTGCTGCTGACCGCCTGACATCTGATTGGGGCGGTGTTTCATTCTGTCACCTAAACCCACTGCCTTAAGCATTGCAAGGGCACGTTTGTTTCTGATTGACTTTGGAATACCCTTGAACATCAGCGGCATTCCTACATTTTCCAACGCTGTAAGCTGAGGAATAAGGTTATAGGACTGAAACACAAACCCGGTGTTTTCCTGCCTGAAACGTGCAAGTTTCCGTTCATTCAGCTTTGCAATATTCACTTTATTGATAAAAATATCGCCCTTAGTAGGTTTTTCAAGACCTGCCAACATATTCAGCAAGGTTGATTTACCCGAACCTGAAGTACCTAAAATACAGCAGATTTCACCTTTTTCAATCTGCAGATTTATGTTTTTCAGGGCGTGTACCTTCTCATTTCCAAGCCGATATATTTTCTTTAAATTCTTTACCTCTATGAATGACAATATATCACCTCTCCTTTTAATTATCTCTATATTATATAAACTCCATTATACCCCAAAATGTGACAAAATAATACAGTTTTTTACATTTTCATTTTAATTTCAGCAAACCGCATAGTTTTCAACCTGTATAATAAGTACATATTACAAGAAAAATTACACGCAAGATACAGCAAACGTTATCACAATGGAAAATATTCAAAAAAGCCGTAAAATATGAAACCCCTGAGAGCAAAAGCCCTCAGGGGTGTAATCTGCAATTACCGCCGCACCGTTCACATGGCATATAAAACCCGCGTTCAAGCAGGGTGGGTAAGATCGCCCGACAGGTTCACGCTCCCTTCTTCCGCAGTACGGGAGGCCTGCAATCCGCTGTCGTGGAGAAATCCCTATTATAATTTGTTGGATTATAGAAACCATGTGCTGTCGAATGAAGCAGTAAATCAATGTCTTTTGACATTACTATTCTATCGCACTTTGAATGGAATTATTCCTCGCCGAATGCGTCAGCAAAAACTTCCATGAACTTATCACCGATTTTTGTGTAAAGTTCTTCATCATCAACAGTCTTTAAAGTACACTGTTCGCTTTCTTCGTCATCAATAACCTCAAGAATGATAAACTCAACGTCATCTTCTTCCAGTTCGTCCTCTTCTGTATAAGGAGTAAGTGCAGCGTACATCTTATCCTCAAACTCAAGAGTTTCAATAATTTCAAACTGTTCACCGTCCAGGTCAACTACAACGGGTGCGTATTCTTCTTCCATTAAATCGAGTTCTGACATATATTTCAAATCCTTTCACGTTATTTTCTTGTCACTCAACATTTTCATTATACTATAACCCTTTCTAATTGTCAATATACCAACCCTCAAAAACCTTGTTTTTCTGCACAAATCTTATAAATTGCACACAAAATGGTTGAAAATATCATACAAAATAACCAAGAAAAACCTATTGACAATCCCGGAAAAATATGGTATTCTTATATCAAGGAAAGAGAGAGAAACAAAAAACTCTCACACCTCCTAA
>JAZUOE010000219.1:0-3728 GCA_045604505.1 Ruminiclostridium sp.
AAGACTGCCGTCAAGGTCACAAAGATACTGAAATGCTTTAGCATAACCTTCACAAACAACGTTTGTGCTGCTAACTTCATCAAATACATGGATAACCTGCCAAGGGTCAACATCATAATCATCAGAACTGATATGGTCCGCCGCATCATCATCATAAGATACAAGATAACAAATCTTATCCTTATACGCTGTCAGACGTTCAAAATCTGAACCGCTTGTAAAATCAACAATGCTCTTTGCCTTAGTTGCGGCCGCACTTGCGGAAGAGGTTACAGAAGTATTTACTGTATAATCAGTTAAACCCTTATATTCCTTACCGGGAGTGAAGTCAATCTCAAAGGTTGCCGTAAGCAAGTCAGAGGTAGCACTATACCCTGTAAATCCATACATGATACCCTTTGTTTTATCATACCAGTAAAACTCATAAGGATTATCACGCAGTATACAATCGTGCAGTAATTCTACATCAACACTGTTTTTTAAGTTGTTGTATGTAGTACTTGCACTTGCATTGTCAAAAGTGCCACTAATGTTAAATTCAACAATAATTTTTGTTGATGCACGAGAACCTGCAGCAATTTGCTTTGCAGCTGCTAAAACAGCATCATAAATTTTCTTTTCATTGCTGTTGAAATTTGCAGAATTACCGATTGCAAAGGTAGAAATTCCGCCCTCAAAACCGTACAGCTTATTTTCAAAGTAGCCAAGCAGCAGTTCATCATCAGATATACCCATTGCCTCTTCAGAAACAAAGGACTGAAGTTCAGATGTGGGCTGAATGGTTGTTTCATCAGCGTATGCCACTATTGAGCTTAAAAGCATAGATGAGGCAGCAAGTACGCTGACAGATTTTTTTACAAAATCCTTCATAAAACCCTCCTATTAATTATATAAAATTACAAAAATAGCATTTAATCTAAACCATTATAACACATAATTATATATTTTGCAATAGATTTTATAAAATAATGTAGTAAAGTGCCATTTTATTAATCAAAAAAATTTTATTACAGGTATTGACTTTTTGAATTTAACGTGCTATAATAGTGACACAAAAAAACAAAGACGAAGACACGTTTGTTATCTGTATCGTTTTCAGAGAGCTGTCGGTTGGTGTGAGGCAGCAGCGTTGGGTAATAAATATCCCTTCTGAGTTGGAGCGCTGAAATTTCAGTAAGTACTCTCGTGAGGCTGCGTTAAGGCATAGGGCTTTTCCCTTTCGGGCGAGTCTGAAGGTGGCGTAAGGCAATAGCCAAGCGCAATTTGAGTGGTACCGCGGGTTTAATCTCGTCTCAAAGTAAAGGCTTTGGGGCGAGTTTTTTGTTTATATGAACAATTGCCCCACAATTACGAAAGGAGTATATAATTTATGTCAGGCAACACAAACAATCTCAACACAACTGAACAAAGTATCCGCGAGGTTGCACAGCGTATCCGTACCCTTCGTGAGGATATGGGCATCTCCGCAGAAACAATGGCAACAAAAACAGGTTTCTCTGTAGAAGAATACAAGAAAATGGAAAAAGGTGAAACTGACTTCAGTTTTACCTTCATTCACAAGTGCGCAGGTATTTTCGGCGTAGAAATTGCTGAGCTTATGGAAGGTGACGCACCTGAATTAACAGGCTATACCGTTACAAGAAAAGGCAAAGGTAAGCCTATTGTAAGACGTGCAGGTTTTGAGTACAACCGCCTTGCTCACAAATTCAAGGATAAGATTGCTGAACCTTTCCATGTTGTTATCCCCTACTCCGAAGAGGCTCTGAGCAGCTCCCGACACCTTGCAAGTCATGCAGGTCAGGAAATGGATATTGTTATTAAGGGTACACTCCGCATGATAATCGGTACTCATGTTGAAACTCTTCATGAGGGCGACTGTATTTATTACGACAGCTCAATGCCGCACGATGAAATCGCACTTGGCGGTGAGGATTGCGAAATTTATGCTTTCGTTATGGCTCCTCGTGACGGTGAACAGGATACTGAATATCGTGAGCATGTAAGAAAATACACTCACTCCAACTTCTATAAGGCAGGTATTTCTCACCCCGTTGCCGATAAGTTCGTTTCCTGCGAAACAGACGAACACGGACAGCTTTCAGGTGTTAAGTTCCACAATGAAGAGAGCTTTAACTTCGCTTACGATATTGTTGACGCACTTGCTGAAAAATGTCCTGATAAGGTGGCAATGATTCACGTTGCAGATGATAAAACCGAACGCAAGTTCACATTCAACGAAATCAAGAAGTACTCCTGTCAGACTGCCAATTACTTCAAATCTCTCGGCATTAAAAAGGGCGATAAGGTTATGCTTGTCCTTAAAAGGCATTATCAGTTCTGGTTCTCTATCCTTGCCCTTCACCGTCTTGGCGCAATTGTCATTCCTGCGTCCAATCAGCTTGTAAAACACGATTTTGAATACCGCTTTGACTCTGCTGAAATTTCTGCAGTTGTATGTACAGCAGACGGTAATGTTGCTGACGAAATAGACCTTGCAGCACCAAACTGTAAAACTCTTAAAACAAAAATTCTTGTTGGCGGCAGCAGAGAGGGCTGGTACGATTTCAACGAAGAACTCCCCTCTTACAGCGGCAAATTCCCAAGAACAGATAATACCGCTTGTGGCAGTGACCCTATGCTTATGTTCTTTACATCAGGTACTACAGGCTACCCCAAAATCGCAATGCACGATTATAAATATCCTCTCGGTCACTATACAACCGCTCGTTATTGGCACAACGTTGACCCTAACGGCATTCACTTCACAATCTCCGATACAGGCTGGGGTAAGGCATTATGGGGTAAGCTTTACGGTCAGTGGATGTGCGAAACTGCAGTGTTTGTATATGACTTTGAACGTTTCCACGCAGAGGATATTCTCCCTATGTTTGCTAAGTACAATATCACAACCTTCTGCGCTCCCCCCACAATGTACCGTTTCTTCATTAAAGAAGATTTAAACAAGTACGATTTAAGCAGTCTGAAATATGCTACTATCGCAGGTGAGGCACTTAACCCCGAAGTATTTCATCAGTTCAAGAAGGCTACAGGCATCTCCCTTATGGAAGGCTTTGGTCAGACAGAAACCACGCTTTCAGTTGCAAACTTTGTTGGCATGACACCCAAGCCCGGTAGCATGGGTAAGCCCAATCCCCTCTACGATGTGCATATTCTTAATGCCGACGGCACAGAGGCAGGTGACGGTGAAACAGGCGAAATCTGTATCAGAACCAACGGCAAAAAGCCTTGCGGTCTGTTTATGAGCTACTACAAGAATGAGGCAAGTACCAACGAAACATGGCATGACGGTTGGTATCATACAGGCGACACCGCTCGTATGGACGAAGACGGCTACTTCTGGTACATCGGCAGAGTTGATGACCTTATCAAGTCCTCAGGCTACCGTATCGGACCATTTGAAATCGAAAGCGTTATCATGGAACTCCCTTATGTTCTTGAGTGCGCCGTTACAGGTGTGCCTGATGAAATAAGAGGTCAGGTTGTTAAAGCGACAATTGTTCTTACAAACGGAACAGAACCAAGTGATGAACTTAAAAAGGAAATTCAGACTTACGTCAAGAATCACACTGCTCCTTATAAGTATCCTCGTGTGATTGAATTCCGTGACAGTCTGCCTAAAACTGTAGGCAGCGGTAAAATCCGCCGTAGCGAAATCCGTGAACAGGACGCAAAGAAATAATATAAATACCCCCTTTTACAGTCGGTGC
>JAZUOE010000220.1:0-3804 GCA_045604505.1 Ruminiclostridium sp.
AAGGCTTGGCGGGGGCAAGGGGCGGCAGCCCCAAATACTTGTGAAAATTATGCACTACTTAAAAGTAGGGGGTGTTGACAGGCTGTGAAATAATATTACTTAATTTCAGTTGTGTAGAAAGTGATAGAAACCTGTCTGCCGTTCCAAGTTGCACTGTAGGTATAGTTGTTGACAAACTGTCCGTTTGTTTCAAGTTTCATAGTTCTGTTGAGAGTAACTGTATCTACAGGATTAGAGTTAGTGTCGTAGATTTTAAGGTTAAAGAGATTAGGGTTATCCATATCACGGCGAAGAGCAATAAGATTTACATATCTGCTGAAATATTCACCGTTTTCTTCCCATGTCATCTTCATAACAAGGGGAGTACCTGCACCAAGAATTGTCTTAACCTTGTTAAGGTCGGATTCATCACTTAATACAAAGCCGTTTTCAGTATCTCTGAATGTGTTGTAATAGTGTATTGCACGTAATAAAGCATTATCATTTTCGCCGTACTTTACGCGGATTTTACCCATTGAGTAGATGGGTACAAGGTATTCTACCTTCTGCCATTTTTCAGATGTTCCGGGATATTCATCTGTTCTTACAATCCAGCCTAATTCCTGCGCCTCTTTTAAAATATCCTTATCAACCGCAAGAGTGCCCTCTGAACTCTTATAGTTCAGGTAATTATCGGGATTGATATATTTTGATGTCATAGACGGGAGAATAACATTACTTAAGGGTTTTGTTAAATCAATTGTTGTTAAGGAGAAATCATAGCCCTTTTCGTAATCATCAGGCATTACGGAAGATAAGGTTTTTCCCTTGAACCAGTCACGGGCAAGTGCCGCCATACCAAAGTCATTTGTTGCTGATTCGTAAGATTTGAAATTATTGAATTTAAATCCGTTTTCTTCAGCACGGAAACCTGTATCGTACAATGAATAGCTGTCGGGAGTACCGTCCATGTCTTCATCGACCATATCGTTGGACATTGTAGCAATAAGGGTTGAGTAAAGACCCTCAAGGGCATTTGCGTCAGAAATAGGGAAGTATTTACCGCCTGTGCCGTCGGCAATTTCCTGAAGAAGAACACGGTCAATATCATCGCCTAAGCTTATAGTCATAATAGTAACGTTTTTAGCCTGTGCTTTATTGAGAATGTCCTCAAGCTTATAACCTGCAGTGTCAGTTGAAATACCGTCTGTCAGCATGATAATAATGTTACGTTCGTCTTGTGATTCTTCATCAAAGCTGTTGAGCGCCAACATAATAGCACGTTCTACGCTTGTGCCGTCATACTGCGGACCGATTGCTCTTATTCCGTTGATAGCGGCAATAGATTTGCCTTTATCGTTGGTGAAATCGCAAAGTGTATTAAATTCAAATGTAAATGCTGTTATAGAAACATCTGTGGTGTCGGTCAGCTTTGAAACAAGATTTGTTGCAAAGGACAGACGCTTGAACTGAACGTCGTTTTCTTCGGAACGATATGTTGCATTTGAGGCGTACATTGAGCCTGAGTTGTCAATAAGAAGGTGTACGTTTACCTTTGTATCTTCGTCAATTACAGTATGTACAATATGTTCGGCACCGATAAGGTAAACACCGTTTTCATCAATATTGCAGGAAATTGTTTTAGCAGAGCTGTCAACAGTACCTTCGACAATATTAAATTCTTTTGTTCGGGGGTTAAATTCGTAAATGTTGATGTCATCTTCGGTAAGTCCTGCCGCTGACAATAAACCGGGATTATAATTAAAGGAAACCTCTGCTGATTCAAAATCAGATGCGCAGTAAAATTCATAAGGAGCGGAAAGGGCACCTGCGTTAGCCTCTACTGAGTAAAGGGAAAGCTTTTCTACGTTTGCGCCGTAGATATTGGCATTGCCGCTGATTGTGAATGCGCCTTCATCAAATTCAATTTTATTTGTAAAGGATAAATCAGCGTCATTTTTTCCTGCTCTTGATTCTTTGGAAAGGGGATTAAGCTTAGCAAGAATTTCTACACCGTCATTTATACCGTCGTTGTCACTGTCTGCACTAAGAGGGTCAGTACCGTATTTTTCTTCATCACCGTCAATAATACTGTCACCGTCTGTATCAGCAACACTACCGTTTGTGCTAAGAGAAAGCTCAACCGAATTAGTCAAAGAGTCCTTATCGTAATCATGCTCAGGGTCGATTGTTTCACTCAGGTTAAAGGTGCCGGGATAACCCTGATTAAAAGCATATTTAAGTGCTGCAACTTCATTACCTGCGTTGGTTTTATATGCTATATAACCCAGTGAGCCACCAAGCGCAACTAATGTTAAAACACCTGCAACAATAATCGGTTTACGGATAACCTCACGGTTTCTGTAGGAGTACTTGTTTTTTGCCATTTAATAATCATTCCTTCTTGGGTAAACGTTTACCCAGTTATTTATAATATCAGACTTTACTATTATACCATTAATTGACAATTACGTCAAGATTATTTGTTGATATAAAAGATTTTTTTACAGATTTGTCAGTATATTATGTCCGTTTTTGTAGAAAATGAAGAATAAAGCATTAAAATAAATTTATCAGGAGGTATACAATGAATCTTACAAATAATGAGTATAGCGAACTTACCAAAAAATGTTCACCAAACACCAAGTATTATAAAACTTTACCAATGGCTTTTTTAATCGGGGGATTAATTTGCTGTGTGGGACAGGCATTCAGTAATTTGTATAAGTTTTTTGGCATAGACGAAACAACAGCAGGTATTCTTACTTCGGTAACTTTGGTTTTTCTCAGCGCACTTCTTACCGGTTGTGGAATTTACGGACGAATTGCAAAAGTCGGCGGTGCAGGTACTCTTGTACCTATAACAGGCTTTGCCAACGCCGTTGTTTCACCGGCACTTGAATTTAAAACAGAGGGTTATGTTTTAGGTGTCGGCGCAAAAATATTTATAATTGCAGGACCTGTAATTGTATACGGTTTGGCTGCGTCGGTGGTTTATGGGATTATTCTTTATATTTCGCAGGTAGTTTAGGAGGCAAATTTTGAGCATTTTTATAAAAGAGGGAACAATTGAAATGGAGAGATTTCCGTCTATCTGTTCCTATGCCGCAGCGGGTGGAAAAATGGAAAGCGAGGGTCCAATCGGCTGCTATTTTGACTACACAAGTCAGGATTCAACCTTTGGTGAAAGCACATGGGAAAAAGCTGAAAGCAGATTGCAGCAACATGCTTTTGAGTGCGCATTGTCAAAAGGGAAAATTTCAGAAGGGGATATAAGTTTACTTTTTGCCGGTGATTTGCTTAATCAATGCACAGGTTCAGCCTATAGCGCCCGTTCTACTAATGTCCCGTTTGTTGGACTGTATGGTGCTTGTTCAACTATGGCGGAAAGCCTTTCTATTGCGTCGGTGTTCAGCGACAACGGTGTTGGAGAATATAACGCAGCAATGACATCATCACATTTCTGTTCTGCTGAACGGCAATTCCGCTTTCCTGAAACTTACGGCGGTCAGCGTACACCGACAGCACAATGGACGGCAACAGCCAGTGGTTGTGTTATAGTCGGCAAACACAATAAACCGCCTTATATAAAAGCCGTAACCTTTGGAAAAATCAAGGATTTAGGAATCAAAGACGCAAATAATATGGGTGCGGCTATGGCACCCGAAAATGTTATAATAACACCATTATGAAAGGTGGTGTAAAAAATGCGTTACAGAAAAAAAGAAATCGGTTGTGAAGTAAAATACAGCGAGTTGGATTTAAGGGCTATAAGTTACATAGAGGAATTTGAAGAGAAAGAAAAGACAATCTCTGTTCATAATG
>JAZUOE010000221.1:0-5556 GCA_045604505.1 Ruminiclostridium sp.
GTTACTTATTATGCACGAGTTTCCACCTTATCCGAGGTGCAGGAAAACTCTATCGAAAATCAGATTGCCTATTTTGAAGAATATATCAAGCGTAACACAAACTGGAGCTTTGTGAACGGGTATGTTGTGCGTGCACGAGGCGAAAGCACGCATAACCGCGTCAACTTTAACAGAATGATGGAAGATTCAAAGCTCGGTCTGTTTGACCTTATACTTTCAAAGGAAATCCGCCGTTTTGCCCGCGACACCGTAGATAGTATCACAAAAACACGTGAGCTTTTAAGTAACGGCGTAGGCGTTTATTTCATCAACGACAACCTCAACACCCTTTCGGCAGACAGCGAATTGCACCTTACCATCATGGCAAGCCTTGCAACCGAGGAAGTACGAAAGCTCTCGGAGCGTGTTAAATTCGGGCACAAGCAGGCCATCAAGAACGGAAACGTTCTGGGCAACAACAGAATTTTCGGCTATGACAAACAGGACTGTAAGCTCACTTTAAACGAAAAAGAGGCGGAAATGGTAAAGCTGATATTTGAGCTTTACGGTACAGGAGATTACAGTGCAAGAGCAATCGAAAAGGAGCTTAAAAACCGTGGTTACTTAGGCAGAAACGGCACTCCCATCGCACATAACACCATTACCGGCATTATCCAGAACCCGAAATACAAGGGCTACTACTGCGGAAATAAGGTGAGAATCACCGACTACCGCACCAAAAAGCAGCGTTTTCTCCCTGAAGAAGAATGGGTAATGTATAAGGACGAAACGGGCGAAACAGTCCCCGCAATCGTATCCGAAGACTTATGGAACCGCTGCAACAGCATCTTCAATAAACGCAGCTCCATTGTAAAATCACACCGTACCTCCATAAAAAACAGCAGCGTCTTTACAGGTAAGATATGGTGCGGTGCCCATGACAAGCCCTTCTGGCGAACCAACTACTCAAATTCCAAGACCAAGGGCAGAACCATACATCAGTGGATATGCAGCGAGAAACGTAAGAACGGTGCAAGAGCCTGTGCTACCGTATCAATTATGGAAAACGAGCTTTATTCTGTGCTGTCTGATTACTTTATCGACATTGCGGAAAATATCGACGAGTATGTTACCGACTTTTTAAGACTGTACGACGAAACCGAACGTGCCGATGACCAGGCTAAACAGATTGATATGTTAAAGGCAAAGCTCAGCAAAGAGAACACCAAGCGTGACAAGCTCCTTGAGCTTTACGTTGACGGCACAATCACAAAATCCGAGTTTTCCGAACGCAATGCTAAAATCGGTATTGAGATTTCTAATCTCGAGGAGGATATTATCGAGCTCCAGAAGCGTAACATCAGCGAGAAGGAATACAGACGCGAGCTTAAGGAAATCGAAAACTATTTCCGCACTATGTATGACCCTGCCACACAGATGACCAAGGAGCAGGTTGACGCAATGACCGAAGCTATTGTTGAGCGTATCACAGTGATACCTGTCAACAAGAATAATATGAAGCTGGAAATCGCTTTAAAGACCGGTGCGAACGGAAATATCCCCTATTCAACAAGCGGCAGACATACCGCTTGTCGTTCGGGGAACACGTTCAAGAAGATGATCGAAAGCTACGAAAACAACAACTCTCAGAACAACGCTCAGTAATTATAGCTGAATAAAAAATCCGAAGGACAGGGTTTACTGTTCTTCGGATTTTGTTTTGCAAAAAAACATGAGCCGATTTTAGTCGGCCCATAGTTTTTGAAATTACTCTTCACTTTCTGCCTTGTCTGCTGTTTCAGCCTGTTCAGTTGATTCACCCTTTAACTCTTTTTCCCAATCGTCAAAGCCCTTCTGAACAAGGTCGTATGTGTCATAGCAAACATCGGGGAGCTTATCGCCCCAGATTCCTTCACTTTCGCCAAAGCCCTTTTCAAATGCGTTCTTAAGTGTTTCAAACGCATCTGCGTTTCCACCTGCAAGACCCTTTGCAAAGTCAAGAATGCGCTGTGCTGTCTTTTCAGCACCCCAGAAATCTTCGGAGTCTGCCTCAATAGGCTCAATATCAAGACTGCTCAAAATTTCATTAAGCTGTGCCTGGATATTGTTCTTGTTACCGTTAGCGTTTGCCTGTCCTGTGAGGAGCTGTGTTACCATATCCTTCATGGACTCATTCTTCAGCTGACGCGCAGACTTAGAACTGAACTCAATCTCGTCCTTGTTCTTTGCTAATGTTTCAGCCTCAGATTCCTTTTCCTGACTTGCAGTGCCGGAACGGTTATCAGTAACGGTTGCCTTTGTGTACGCAGGTGTAAAGGTTGCCTCAGACTTGATGAATTTGTCTGTATGCTCAGACGCAAGAGTAGTTGTCTTTTCCTCAGTAACTCTTTCAGCAGCCTTAGGGGCTGTTGCTGCTGTTACAGTAGAAAGTTCAGCAACTCTACCTACGCATAACATAAAAATCACTCCTTTTCATAGTATTTCACTTGTTATATCGTCCGTTTTTTACTAAACTTTAGCATTAACGGATTTATTTTTCTGTTTATATGCCCAAAATTTATTGATGACAAAATTAATGGGGATTGTCACAAAAATATTGATTATGGGACCAATCAGTTCAGAAATTTCCTTAGCAGTCATTTCAGCAGGGAGAAACGTCAGTGCCTTGCTCATTGCTCCTATAATGCTGCCAACAAAACCAAAGTACTGTCCTATATCAAGGACATCTATCCACAGTGCCAACAGCACTGTATTCAGCACAAACCCAAGAGCATAGGCAGCATAGGTTTTGAGCAAAACCTTCCACCATACTCTTTTCTCTTTCGTTTCATCTTCCTTGAACACAAAACGGCTGCCCCAAAAATACGCATTTAAAACGCTTATAACAAAGCCGAACGTATTAGCGACAACATAATGTGCGCCAAGAGAAATGAAAATAACATATACAATGTAATTAACAAGAGTGTTAGATACACCCACAATGCCAAATTTTATAAACTGAATTATACTGCCTTTTTTCATTATTTAACTTTTAAAATAATCTGTTCTCCTATTTTTTGTATGGGTAGCTGGATTGCAACCGCTCCCTTTTTAAATGCAACACCGGGCATACCGTAAACTACACAGGTTTCTTCGTCCTGACCTATAGTGTAGGCTCCCGCATTACGCATTTTTAAAAGTCCCTCTGCCCCATCGGCACCCATACCTGTCAGGATTGCGCCAATGGCATTAGCACCTGCTACTTCCGCAACGCTGGTAAACAATACGTCAACAGACGGACAATGCCCTGAAACCTTTTCGCCGGGACGACTGGAAATATAATAGCCTCTTGCGTCCTTCATAAGGCGCATCTGATTGCCACCTGCAGCAACAATAATCTGCCCCTGCTGGAGTCTGTCGCCGTCCTCTGCCTCTTTTGCGCTCATTTGGGAAATTCTGTCTAGTCTTTCCGCAAACATTTTGGTGAATGTCGGCGGCATGTGCTGTGTTATAAGCACAGGGGGAGTGTTTTTCGGGAAACGCCTTACTACCTCTACAAGTGCCTCTGTTCCACCTGTACTTGCGCCAAGTGCAATTACCAAATCCTTGCGAGGTTCCCCGACAATAGAAAGCGGAGCAACATTTGTGTTTGCGCTGTCGTTTATCTTAACAGGCACCTTGCGAGGCTGCAGCTTTACAATTTTTGCATATCTGATAATTGTAGCAACCCTCACAACGAACTGGTCAAGCTCACTTTTTGATGAACCTGAGGGTTTTCTTACAAACTCAATGGCACCTGCGGTCATTGCCTCAAATGCACTTGTTGGAGAAGAGGTAATCACAATTACAGGCACAGGCTTATCGGGAATGAACTTCTTCAGAAAATCTATTCCGTTGATACCGGGCATTTCAACATCAAGTGTGACAACGTCAGGGTCACGTGATATAATTTTTTCTTTAGCCTCCTGAGCGTTATGAGCAATGTCAATAACCTCAATGCCGTCCAGCGCATTTATTTCCTTTTTCATAAAATTGCAGAAAACAGGCGAGTCATCAACCACCAGTACCCTTATATTATCCGCCATAAAATCAATCCTTTCAAACGGCTTTACCTATTGTAATGTTTTAAGGGATAATTTGCCGACAAACGGATTATACCTTAATAATAACATTTTATGCAAAACTAAATAAAAAACATCGGCAATCAGGATTTTTTTAATCCGACGCCGACATTTTCAGAATGGTTTTTGATAAATAGCAGGTTTAATATACCTGAAATTTGTAGCGTCGCGAGGAATACTCTCAGCGTGTCCGATGAAAAGGTAACCGCCGGGTGCTAAAACATCATAAAATCTGTTCACCAGCTTAACCTTTGTTTCATTGTCAAAGTAAATCATTACATTCCTGCAGAAAATCAAATCAAAAGGATTTTTCTTATAGGGAATCTGGTCCATGAGGTTAAACACACGGAAAACTACCTGCCTTCTGACCTCATCATTGACCTTGTAACAATCACCGCCAACCGGAGTAAAATACTTCCCCACCACATCAGAAGAGAGGTTCTTCATACTATCCTGGTGATAAACCGCCTGTTGTGCTTTTGCTAACACCTTAACGGAAATATCCGTAGCTAACAGCTTTGTATCCCACTGGGACGCCTCTCTGCCGAAATATTCAAGCATTTCAATTGCATTTGTATAAGGCTCTTCCCCGCTGGAGCAACCTGCACTCCACAGGTAAATTACCTTATTATTCTTTTTCTTCTCCTTAAGTTCGGGAAGAAGTGTATTTCTCATGAAGTCATAATGTTCAGGCTCACGGAGGAAATACGTATGGTTTGTGGTAAGTCTGTTCATGAGATTTACCACTTCTGCACCCGATTTATCAGCAAAAATCATATCAAGAAATGAGGTATAATCGGAAAATCCTCTTGATTCAAGAAGATTTCCCAATCTGCCCTCAATCATTACTCTTTTTCTTGAAAGGTCAATGCCGTAATTGTCGTGTACGTAAGTAACAAGACGTTCAAAATCCTTATCCGAAATTGAAACAGCCAATTAAAGTCATTCCTTTCCGCATGGGAAATTATTCAGCATGTGCCTCATTTTCATAAACAAGCTTGTTTACATCAAGAACCAGCTTGATACCGTCAGGCATTTCAAGAAGATACTTGATAAACTTGTTATTATTTACACCGATGTGATTAGGAGATTTTGCAATGTGCTTTTCATAAACGGAAAGTACATCACGAACTTCATCAACAATGATACCTACCTGAATATCATCATCGCTAATAATAATTGTGCAGGAACGTTCATTATAGGGAATTTCTTCCTTGCCGAAACGACTTCTGATGTTGACAACGGGAACAACCTTACTACGAACATTTATAATACCCTTTATGTAAGCGGGTACGCCGGGTACCTTCGTAATATGGGGAACACCGATAATTTCAATCAGGTGAGGAATTTCAATGCCATAAATCTGGTCACCGATATTGAATGTGAGAACCTTAGTGATTTCACGGGCTGCCTCACTCTTTGCCTCAACCTTATTTTTAGCCAAGTCGGAGGCCAAGCGGTCTTAGGAAGACAAATA
>JAZUOE010000222.1:0-3534 GCA_045604505.1 Ruminiclostridium sp.
ATTTTATTGAAGTAAAAAAAGTTTTTTGTGTGACGAAATCGACTATTGACAAAATTTGTATGTTGTGATATACTGTATAAAGTTTGTTGAATCTAACATTTAAAATAATCAAAATGAAAGGTGCAGAAGTCATGAATCTCACAGAGGCTCAGGAAGGCAAAGAGTACATTATAAAAGAAATATTAACTGACGATGAAGAGTTAAATGATTTTCTTTTTTCATTAGGTTGTTACAGCGGTGAACCTATTACGGTTGTATCGCGCAGAAAAGGTGGCTGTGTTGTTTCTGTTAAAGATAGCAGATACAATATTGATACGCAGCTTGCCGAAGCTGTTATTATATAACACTTCGGTTTTATTTTTGGTAGGAAGTTAGCACACGCTAACGAAAAAAGTTTATTACCTCAGTGTAGAGAGGTTAATATAGTGAACAATTTTTAGGAGGCACAAATATGAGAATTGCTTTTGCGGGTAATCCCAACAGCGGTAAAACTACAATGTACAATGCGCTGACAGGCAGAAACGAGCATGTTGGTAACTGGGCGGGTGTTACTGTCGAAAAGAAAGAGAGCTTTATTAAAAAGGCGTATCAAGGCGGGGGAGAAGAATTAATTGCAGTTGACCTTCCCGGTGCATATTCAATGTCACCATATACATCAGAGGAAAGTATTACAAGCAGTTATGTAAAAAACGAAAAGCCTGACGCTATTGTAAACATCGTCGATGCTACAAATCTTAGCAGAAGTTTGTTTTTTACAACACAGCTTTTAGAGCTTGGTGTTCCTGTTGTTGTTGCTCTTAACAAGAGTGACGTTAATGAAAAGAAAGAAACAAAAATTGATGTCAAAACACTTTCCGAAAAACTTGGCTGTCCAGTTGTCGAAACAGTTTCAACAACTGGTTCTACCAGTGGCTTAGATGAATTAATGAAAACGGTTATTTCTCAGAAAGGAAAGAGCCAGAAAGCTCCTTACAAGCAGGGAAATGTTGATTTATCCAGCAAAGAGGCAGTTGTTGCAGCTGATAGAAAGCGTTTTGAATTTGTAAATAAAATTGTTTCTGAAGTTGAAACACGTAAAGTATTGACTAAGGACATAAATTTCCAGGATAAGATTGATAATATCATTACAAATCCTGTTTTGGGTATCATTATTTTCGCGGCAGTTATGTTTTTGGTATTCCAGATTTCACAGGCTTGGGTTGGTCCTTTCCTTGCTGATACACTTTGTGGTTGGTTGGAAACATTCCAGGGTTGGGTTGCTGAAAAAGTTTCAGGTGCCGATGATATTTGGCAGTCACTTCTTGTTGACGGTATGATAGGCGGTGTAATTGCCGTTATCGGATTCCTTCCCTTAGTTATGGTTATGTATTTCCTCATTGCACTTCTTGAGGATTGCGGTTATATGGCTCGTGCAACAGTAGTTCTTGACCCTATTTTCAAAAAGGTAGGTCTTTCCGGTAAGTCTGTTATTCCTTTCGTTATCGGTACAGGTTGTGCTATTCCTGGTGTAATGGCTTGTCGTACAATCAGAAATGAAAGAGAACGTAAGGCAACTGCTATGTTAGCACCTTTTATGCCCTGTGGTGCAAAGCTCCCTGTAATTGCACTTTTTGCGGAGCATTTTTCAATGATGCATCTTGGGTAGGTACAATGATGTACTTTGTAGGTATTGTGCTTATTCTTGCTTGTGCCCTTCTTGTAAATAAGTTAGCAGGTCACAAGAACAGAAAATCCTTCTTTATTATTGAACTTCCTGAATACAAACTCCCTAGTCTTGGCAGAGCTTGTATGTCCATGTTAAATCGTGGTTGGGCTTACATAGTTAAGGCAGGTACAATCATTCTTCTCTGTAATACACTTGTACAGGTTATGCAGACATTCAACTGGAGTTTTGAGGTAGTTGAAGAAGGTGCAGAAAGCACATCTATTCTTGCAACAATTGCTGGTCCTATTGCTTATATCATTGTTCCTATCGTAGGTAT
Organism: Ruminiclostridium sp.; assembly: GCA_045604505.1. Classification (GTDB taxonomy): domain Bacteria; phylum Bacillota; class Clostridia; order Oscillospirales; family Ruminococcaceae; genus Ruminiclostridium_E. The sequence continues at coordinate 1,983 of JAZUOE010000222.1, forward strand.
CAAGGCATGGCAGTTAGGTGCAGCTGCTGTAACAGGATTTATCGCAAAGGAAAACGTTGTAGGTACACTTGCAGTCTGCTATGGCATTTCTAACCTTATTGATACAGAGGCACTTGAACTTATGGAGGGCGCAGGTGAAGGTGTTGCGGCAGTATTCGGAATTACTAAGGCAGCAGCTCTTGCATATCTTATGTTCAATCTCTTTACACCACCTTGCTTTGCTGCAATCGGTGCTATGAATTCTGAAATCAAGAGCAAAAAGTGGCTCTTTGGCGGTATTGCACTTCAGCTTGGAGTTGGATATACATTAGGTTTCCTTGTATATCAGTTTGGTACATTATTTACAACCGGTTCTTTTGGTGCAGGTTTTGTTCCTGGTCTGATTGCTGTTTTAGTAATGGTTGGTATTGTTGTTGCTCTTATTATGAGAACTAATAAGCAGCTTAGCAATGAATATGCTTTAGGTGCTAAGGCATAAGTTGAATTTCAGGAGTTATTTATGGATAATTTCATTGTTATTGCGATAATTGTTGTAGTTATTGCGTTGATTGTTATTTATATTATTAAAGCAAAAAAGAGCGGCATAAAATGTATAGGCTGTCCTGATGCAAAAACTTGTCAGAGTAGAACCTGCGGTAATTGCAATGGTTGTCAGGGCTGCAGAGGTTGTGCAGATAACAAGAAATCTGAATAATTCGTTTTATATAAACACGGCTGGGTTTACTGGCCGTGTTTTTTGTATACGTAATAAATAAAATAATGGTGGTATTTTTGTGTAAAATTATACCATAAATAATTATTGACTAAAACGTATATTTAATATAAAATGATTGAAAGGAGAGTGAATAAATGAAAAAAAGCAAATTTATTTATATATTGTTGCCATTAATTGCAATTGCGCTTGAAATATTGCCTTATGGTGCAGTGTTGAATTTTGGTGTGCAATCAGATGATGGCAGTATAGAAATTATCAGGGAAACCTATTCATATTTCAGTCTTATACCTTTTGGATATGCTAATTTTGGTTGTTTTATAACTGCAATACTAACATCATGTTTGTTATTTGTTGGAATAATTAATTTGTTAAAAAGTAGCAATAGGTTAAAAAATACAATAACAATTATATCTGCTATTGCAACCTTGACCTCTTTATCTCCAATTTTGTTTGGTTTTAGTTATATATCATTTGTTGGAGTGCTTATTTCCGTGACTTTATCTATAGAGCTTATCATATCATTAAAAAAGAATAACAACACTAACTGCAAATGACAAATTTGCAGTTTTTGTTATATTTATAAATGTTTTTTTGTATAAATATTGAAAAAAGTTAAGCGTTGTGATATAATAAATCTAATAATGTTTATTCTACATGACGTATCGAAAGGAATTTTTTATGGATATAAATGTGGGTGATGTTCTGCAGATGAAAAAGCCGCATCCTTGTGGTTCAGATAAAATGGAAGTCTTACGAATAGGTGCGGATTTCAGATTAAGGTGTCAGGGTTGTAATCACGAATTTATGACACCACGTTCAAAATGTGAAAGAAAGATT
>JAZUOE010000223.1:0-3332 GCA_045604505.1 Ruminiclostridium sp.
TATTTGTCTTCCTAAGACCGCTTGGCCTCCGACTTGTAAAAACCGATGAACCCGTTGATAAAATAACCGGTGCGCTTCCTGGTGCAAACTGTGGAGGTTGCGGTTATTCAGGCTGTGAGGGGTATGCAAAGGCGGTTGCCGAAGGAAGTGCTGCCGCAAATCTTTGTAAGCCCGGCGGCGCAGAGGTTACAATTGCTGTCAGCCGTATTATGGGCATAGACGCTGATGTAACTGAACGTGAGTTCGCTTATGTGCGCTGTAACGGTAATTGTGATGCCTGTCAGGATAAATTTGTCTACATAGGAACAAAAAGCTGTGCGGCAATTGAAAAATTCTACAACGGCAAGGGAAATTGCGCTTATGGCTGTCACGGTATGGGTGATTGCGCCGCTGTCTGTGACGAGGGGGCAATACATATCGAAAACGGCATAGCTGTTGTAAATCCTAAGCTATGTAAGGGCTGCGGAAAATGTGTAAAGGCTTGTCCTAACCGTTTAATCACCCTTATAAAAGAAAGTCAGAGGACAGTAGTCCGCTGCAGCTCAGCCGATGTGGGCAAGGTTACTAAGGCAGCTTGTAAAAATGGTTGTCTTGGCTGCGGAATTTGTGTAAAAAAATGTCCCGAAGGGGCAATTGTACTAAACAGCAACCATGCAGAAATCAATGGTGAGAAATGTACCGGTTGTGCGGTTTGCGTAGCTGCTTGTCCGGTAAAATGTATACAGCTTTTACCTGAGTGTAAGTAGAGGGGGAATACATTTGTATTCAATAATAACGTTCGCTAAAGACATTTTTGTGAACATAAAGGATATTATAACAGAAAAAGAAATAACGTCAGTAAAAAACAGTGATGATTTTTCATATAAACAGCTTGATGAAAGCCTTTTAGTGAAAAACAGCAGGAAATGTTATGTTTTTTCGATTTTTCAGTTTGTTATAGGAATAATCTTTTTCATAATGTCGCTTTATAGCAGCGAATCGGACGCTCAAGGGAATTTCCTTAAAATAATCGGTTCAGTAACCCTCATGTCTGTGGCTGTCATGTTCTTTTTGTTTTATAAATCAGAATTAAGCGGCAGAAAAAATGATTGTAAAAGGCTGAGAATTTCCTTCTACATTTTTTGGAATTTATTCAGTATCGGCGGCTTTTTTGTCAGCGCAGGGCATTATCACGAAAGCGGAAGTACTGCCCCCTTTGTGGTTTTCCTGCTGATTATTGCCTCTGTTCCTGTTTTCAGAACAGGAGAAAATTTAGTTGCGGCTTTGATTTATGCTATCCCCTGCGTTTACTATGGCATTACGGAAAAATGCGGTGTTTTATTTTACGTTGTGACCGTTGTGGGAATGGTTGTGTTCTTTTGGCTTAACAGTCTTAAGTGCGACTATCACGTAAAAAAATGGGTCAACAGAAGAAAGCTGAAAGAGGCTACTGACCGTTGTTACAGCATTTCTCAGACGGACAACCTTACAGGAATGCTTAACAGAGTGGGCTTATCCGCAAAATTCAGGGAAAAGTACAGCGACAGCAAGGAAGTGCATCAGGTAGCGGTCATAATGGCTGATGTGGACAATTTCCGCTTTTACAATCACAAATACGGCTTTGACAGAAGTGACAGCTGCCTTTACAACATCTGCAACTGCATAAGAATTATATCTAAGCCTGTTACAGACATTGTCGCAAGATTTGGCGGAGATGATTTTATTCTTGTTGTTGAGGATATGAGCGAATTAGAGGTAATGAAATTCGCAGAGCAACTGCGTTCAGCAGTAGAAACAATGGCGTTGCCTTTTGGCGAAAACGGGATTGTTACAATAAGTATCGGTATTTCAAGCATTACAGAACTTGAAAACGAGGATACATATTCTAACCTTCTTAATGAGGCGGATTTGCAGCTTATGATTGCAAAAAACAGCGGTAAGAATTGTATCGGTTATCGCAACCGTCCTTTTATTCAGGAAAGTAGGCATAAAATTTGAGCAGTTTAAAAAATAGAAACACAAAAACAGCTATAAAATCAGTTTTAGTATCGTTGGCAATATACATTATAGCGTCCTTTTTGATTGTAATGGTTATCTATGAAGGACTTTTTGCACGTGCAGAGGAGTACGGTTATCATTCATACCTATGTTATGAAGATATGAACGATTATCCGTGCCGTGATATTGCTTTTCAGTCAGACGGATTTGCCATTAACGGCAAGATTTACGGCACAAATCAGGACAAGCTTGTAATCCTTTGTCACGGCAAGGGCGACAGTGGGGAAAGCATGTTGGCGGAAGTGGAGTTTTTCCTGAATAATGGCTATTCGGCAATGGTTTTTGATTACGTAGGTCACGGTCAGAGTGAGGGCAATTCTCAGGTTGGTTTAAGGCAGCCTGTTTATGACCTTGAAAACGCTATCTCCTTTGCAAAAGAGCAGGGGTATGAAAATTTGTACCTGTACGGAATGGGAGTGGGCGGCTATTCTGCGGCACTTTGTTCCGACACAGACGGAGTAAAGGCGGTTGCGTCAATATCTGCTTTCAATAGTATACCTGACCTGACTTTGGAGTACGCAACCGGAAGTATGAGCGTATTCGGTTATCTTGAATACCCGATAATGATGCTGTATCAGTTCATTGTTTTCGGTTCAGACATTTCAGACGATGCAGTTTCTGCAATAAATTCTTCAGACGTTCCTATTATCATAATCAACGGAACAGCCGATGATACTATTAAATACGACGGCACTGCCCTTATCAATTCATCTGCAGATATTACAAACCCAAAAGCAGTGTATAAAGCGGTAGAGGGTGGGTTGCACAAATCGTTAATCCGTTCTGAGGCGGCAAACAGTCTGCTTGATAAGTTCAACACAGAGGCGTATGAGCTTTATAACAGCTATGACGGCAGTGTTCCCGAAACGGAGATTGAAAAAATATATAACAGCTACAGCAGGGCAGAAATGAGCGAGTTAAACGGAGAACTTATGAATGAAATTCTCACGGTGTTTAATTCTGCTGAATAACTATTGTTAGGCTTGTGTAACCTCTGTTACAAAAAACTATGGTAAAAATTATACTTTTTTTGTCAGATTTACGGTTGCTTTTTTCTGACTTATTAGGTATAATTAAATTAAATTATTATTTTTAGAAAGCGAGATTATTATGTACAAGGATTTAATGGACTCAATCGGTTTTCTCGGACAGTACGACAGCGAAGTTGCTGACGCTATGGCAGACGAACTCAAAAGACAAAAGCGTAATCTTGAGCTTATTGCAAGTGAAAATATCGTTTCTCCTGCAGTAATGGGTGCTATGGGAAGTGTACTTACAAACAAGTACGCTGAAGG
>JAZUOE010000224.1:0-2046 GCA_045604505.1 Ruminiclostridium sp.
CCTTTCTTAAATTAAAGAATTGATTTTAAAATATCCATACCTTCGTCAATTTCATCGTAAGTAATTGTCAATGGTGGTAAAAACCTAAGTTTATCTTTTGCGGTAAGAACTAAAAGACCTTTGTCAAGTGATTCTTTAGCAATATCAGCTGCTTTTTTTGTTTTGAGTTTTATGCCAATCATAAGACCTATGCCGCTGACGCTGTCAACCTCATCAATTTCAGAAAGCTTATTTCTGATATATTCGCCTTTTTTCTTGACATCATCAAGGAATTCTTTATTTGCAGCTTTATTCAGAACGGCTATACCACCAGCACAACAAACGGGATTTCCGCCAAACGTTGAGCCGTGTGTTCCGGCAGAAAGAACCTCTGAGCATTTTTCTCCTGTTAGACATGCTCCCATAGGTAAACCACCTGCAATTCCTTTTGCTAAAGTGATAATATCAGCTTTTCTGCCATAGTTATCTCCGGCTAAAAATTCACCTGTTCTGCCTACTCCAGTCTGTACTTCATCGGAAATAGTAAGAATATCATTCTTTTCAGCAATTTCGTATATAGCGTCAACAAATTCCTTATCTAATGTAAGAACACCGCCTTCACCCTGAATGTATTCAAACATAATTGCGCAAACAGTATTATCAATTTTAGATTTTAAATCTTCAATGTTGTTAGCCTCAACGTAGATGAATCCTTCTGTAAAAGGGAAGAAGTAGTTATGGAAAACATCTTGACCGGTTGCAGAAAGAGTGGTTAATGTTCTTCCGTGAAATGAATTAACAAGGGTGATAATATTATGTCTGCCTTTTCCATACTTGTCAAAACTGTATTTTCTAGCAATTTTGATGGCACATTCATTCGCTTCTGCACCTGAATTGCCAAAGAAAATTTTGTTCATACCGGTTGCATTAGTTAATTTTTCAGCAAATTCCGCCTGAACCTTAGTATAATAGTAGTTTGATGTATGCTGAAGAGTTTTTACCTGCTGACATACAGCGTCAACCCATTCGTTATTACAATATCCTAAAGAATTTGTTCCTATACCGCTGCCGAAATCTATATATTTTTTTCCGTTTTCGTCAATTGCACATTCATCAGAACCGCTTTCCATAACAAGTGGATAACGTCCGTAAGTGTGCATAACGTGTTCATTGAATTTATCGATTGTGTTCATATTTAACCTCTTAAATAATCATGGTACCTGCACCTTCGTTGGTGAGGAGTTCTATAAGTATAGAGTGGGGAATTCGTCCGTCAATAATATTAGCTTTCTTTACACCGCGACGTACTGCCTCTACACAACAATCAATTTTCGGTATCATACCACCTGAAATAATTCCTTTTTCTTTATAATAAGAAACTTCACTGACTCCAAGAGTATGAATTAATGTACTTTCATCATTCTTATCCTCAAGTAATCCAGCAATATCTGTCATAAGAATAAGACTCTCTGCCTTCATTTCAGCAGCAATACGTGCAGCTGCTGTGTCAGCGTTGATATTGTATATTGTTCCGTCTTCACCTACTGCTACAGTAGAAATTACAGGAATATAGCCATTGTTGAGTGAATTATGTATAATTGTAGCGTCAACCTTAGTAATTTCACCAACAAGTCCTAAATCAGGATTAAGCTGTTTTGCCTCAATCATGTGTCCATCAATACCACAAAGACCTACAGCATTACCTTTGTGCTGATAAAGCATATCAACTAAGCCTTTGTTTACCTTACCGCAGAGAACCATCTGTACTATATCAACAGTTTCTTCATCAGTGTAGCGAAGTCCATTTACAAATTTACTTTCTTTTCCGACTCTTTCCAGCATCGTGTTTATTTCAGGGCCACCGCCATGAACTAAAACAATTTTCATTCCAACTGTACTAAGGAGAACAATGTCAGACATAACAGCCTGTTTTAATTCATCGTTAGTCATAGCATTGCCGCCGTATTTAACAACAACAACTTTGTTATTATAATTTTGAATATAGGGAAGGGCATCGCTTAAAATACTTGCTCTTATATCGTTTTTTACGTCAACCATTTGAGTTTA
>JAZUOE010000225.1:0-4287 GCA_045604505.1 Ruminiclostridium sp.
AGAACGACATGGCTACGATCCGACTTGAGGGTGATATGAATTATTTCTGCAAGAAGGCAGTTGAAAACAAGGTTGCTGTAGTACCCGGAAACGCATTCTTAGTTGATGAAAGTCAGCCCACACTTTCTTTCCGTATTAACTATTCAACCCCCTCTGATGAGCAGATTGAAAAGGGTACAGATATACTTGCTGCAGTGGCAAAGACTATGTATAAATAAAGGAAGGATATAAAAATGGAAGAAACAATTGCAAAAAAGAGAATATTCAGCGGCATTCAGCCCACAAATACACCTCATCTCGGTAACTACTTAGGCGCTCTTGTAAATTGGATTAAGCTCCAGGACGAATATGATTGCGCTTACAGTATTGTTGACCTTCACTCTATCACTGTACGTCAGGACCCTGCAAAGCTCCGTAAACAGATTACAGAAAGCTATGCGCTTTTACTTGCTATGGGTGTTGACCCTAAGAAATCCATTGCTTTTGTGCAGGGTCACAACCCCGCTCACGCTGAACTTTCATGGGTTTTATCCTGCTACACACAGTTTGGTGAGCTTTCCCGAATGACACAGTTTAAGGATAAGAGCGAAAAGCACCCTGAAAACGTTAATGCAGGTCTTTTCACATATCCTGTACTTATGGCGGCTGATATTCTGCTTTATCAGGCAGATTTAGTGCCTGTTGGCGTTGACCAGAAACAGCATCTTGAACTTACAAGAAATATTGCACAGCGCTTTAATTCTGTATATGGTGATACATTTATAATGCCTGAACCCTATATTTCCAAGACAACTGCAAAGATTATGTCTTTACAGGACCCTGCAAAGAAAATGAGCAAGTCTGATGAAAACCCCAACTCCAGCATTTCTGTTCTTGATGACAGAGATACAATCATCAGAAAATTCAAGAGAGCTGTTACAGACAGCGAGGCTGAAGTTTGCTACCGTGAGGGTAAGGACGGAATAAACAACCTTATGTCCATTTACTCTGCAGTTACAGATAAGAGCTTTGAAGAAATCGAAAAGGAATTTGCAGGTAAGGGCTATGGTGATTTCAAGTTAGCTGTAGGTGAGGCAACCGCAGACAGACTTGCACCTATGCAGTCAGAATTTGCAAAGATTATCGGTGATAAGAAGTATATCGGCGAGTGCATGAAGGAAGGCGCTGAAAAGGCGTACAAGGCATCAAGAAAAACACTTCAGAAGGTATATAAGAAGGTTGGCTTTGTTGAACTTCCCCGATAATATAAACCGAAAACACAGACTGCTGAAATTTATTATCTGTCTAGCGGCACTATTCTTAGGCTATGCCTGTAGACTTTCGCTGAATGTTGTAAAATACAGCGTTGATACTGATAAAGTCAGCAGTCCTGTTAAAATTGCATTTATTTCCGACTTGCACAATTCACGTTTCGGCAAAGGGCAGTCGGAAATAATCAACGCAATTAACGAATTTGGAACGGATATAGTGCTTTTCGGCGGCGATTTATTCGATGAATATAACAGCGAGGAAAATTCCTGGACGCTGGTCAAGGCACTGGTTAAGGAATATCCCTGCTTTTACGCTGTTGGCAACCACGAGTTTGAAACAGGCAATGTAAAGTATTATAAGGAGCAGATGTCAGCGCTGGGGGTAACGGTACTTGCTGATGATACCCGACTTGTTGATGTAAACGGACAGAAAATTCGTATCTGCGGCACAGAAAATTCGTGGGATAATAAGGCGGTTTCACAGCTTGATGAAAACTACTCCGTTTTGCTGCACCATTATCCTGATGACTTTCCTGAAATGTCACAGAAAGGCTTTGACCTAATACTTGCCGGACACGCTCACGGCGGACAATGGCGCATACCCGGACTTATCGAGGGCGTTTTTGCGCCCGGACAGGGTTTATTTCCGAAATACGTTGGCGGATATTATGAGGAAAAGGGCACAAAAATGCTGGTGAGCAGAGGCTTGTGGAAACACTATAGTTGTATTTATATTCCTCGTGTATTTAACCGCCCTGAGCTTTTACTTATTACAATAAACTGAAAGGAGCCGCTGTTATGCGAATTGTGGCATTAATAGAAAATACCAGTGCAACCGAACAGTTAAAGGCGGAGCATGGGTTATCACTTTATGTTGAAAACTGCGGCGAAAAATTTCTTATAGATACAGGAGCGTCGGATAAGCTGATACAAAACGCACAGCGAATGAGAATTAATCTTGCCTCTGTCGGCAAAATTGCCCTTTCTCATAACCATTCCGACCACACAGGCGGAATTGAGTCTGTAATCAAGCTTAATCCCGATGTGAAAATATACGCAAGAGCGGCAGCCAACAATGATTATTTTGCCAAATACGGAATGTTAAGAATCCCTGTTGGTGCTGTTGCAGACTTATACGAGAGCTATTCTGACAATTTTATATTGTATAACCGCTTTCATGAATTGGCACCGGGATTTTTTGCAATGTCAAATGAAATTCCCGATTACACCATGTACAGCGAGGACCCGCATTTCTTTAAAATGGTGAATGGTAAGCTGCAGAAGGACGATTTTGCACATGAGGCATTCTTTGTGATTTTTCCCGATAATAACAGGGAAAAGGGCTGTGTAGTTATCTCCTGCTGTTCTCACTGCGGAATAATCAACGTGCTAAAAACTGTGAAAAAATCCTTTCCTGATACTCCTATTATTTCAGTTATAGGCGGATTTCACCTTATGGGCAGTTCAACGAAAAAGCTGTGCTGTTCGGTAGAGTATATTGATAAAACAATAAACGAAATAAAGGCAATCGAAACAGGTGCAATCTACACCTGTCACTGCACAGGTCTTACAGGCTACGGAATAATGAAATCCCAGCTTGGCGAACGTATTCAGTACCTTCAGACAGGAGAGGAGCTTGAATTCTGATGAATATTTTTATTACAGGCTGCGGAAAAACAGGCGTTGAACTTGCTGTAAGACTTATGAATTATGGTCACGATATTGTTATTATTGACCGTGAGGAAAAGATTTTTGATGACCTGCCCGATAATTTTAACGGTCTTACATACTGCGGAGTGCCCATAGATGAAGATGTTCTTGTAAAGGCGGGTATTAATGACTGTGACGCACTTTTTGCTGTTGCGTATGATGATAATGAAAACCTTATGGTTGCACAATTGGCAAAAAATGTGTACGGTGTAAAAAAAGTTATTGCAAGAGTCAGCGACGCTGAAAAAGAGGCATTTTTCAGCACCTTTGGTATCACTACCGTTTGTCCCACTAATCTTACGGTTGACTCTCTTATAACTGCATTCGGTGAATTCACAGCAGAAAGCTGCTTTTCACTAAAAAATCATACTATAAAAATGTTTTCAATCCCTGTACCGGAGGAGCTTTACGGTGAACGTGCCCTTGATATAACCTTAGAAGAAAATGAGGTTCTTTTTGCGGTTATAAATACGCAGGGAGAAGTAAAGCTGGTTAGTAACTACAATTTTATTCTTAACGAAGGGGAAACCCTTGTGTTTGCTAAGGCTGTGGACTAAGGAGCTGCTATGGATAAGATTATTGTAACAGGCGGAGGAAGAGTTGGCTATTATCTTGCCAAAAGCCTCTGCGAGAGCAACTATGATGTAGTTGTAATTGAAAATAACAAGGAAATCTGTAAGGAAATTGCCAATTCCCTTGATGTTCCCGTAATATGGGGGGACGGCACCTGTGCGGCTGTGCTTGAAAAAGCAGGTATACGCGAGGCAGATGTGTTTGTTGCTGTAACAGGCAAGGACGAGAATAACCTTATCGCCTGTCAGACTGCAAAGCATCTTTATCACGTTGAAAAAACTGTAGCAAAGGCAAATAACCCTAAGAATGTGGATAATATCCGCAGATTAGGAGTTGATATAGTGATTTCCGCTACCGAAAGCATTATTAAATTGCTGGAGCGTGAGGTTGACCACAGCACAATAAAGGAACTTATACCTCTCAATGACGGTAAAGCGGCGGTTTATCAGGTGGAATTGCCTGATAATTTTGCTTATTCGGGCAAGGAGATTTTAAGCATTTCATTCCCCGAAAGCTGCAATATTATTTCTATAACACGTGCTGATGAGCTGATTATTCCAAGAGGTAAAACCAAGCTTTTAGCAGGGGATAAGCTTTTAATAGTATCCTCTACAGGAAGTGTTAATGAAGTAAGACGTGTTTTAAAGTTAAAAAAATGACGAAAATGTCTTAAAATAACATAAAATAACTGTTTAAATTTGGTTAATCGTCTATAAAAATAAAAAACACTTGAAATTTGTGTTTTTATAGGCTA
>JAZUOE010000226.1:0-8158 GCA_045604505.1 Ruminiclostridium sp.
ATTAAACAATAATTATTTTTTAATATACCATGTTTTATGTACCATAATCAGGACAGAAAATATATCGCATAATTGCATTTTCTACGTTTTAAATAGTCGGATAATGAGAATACAGTTTCGGTAACAATTTCTCCGAACCGCCAAATTTACGGTTAAGATTTTTCATGTGATATTATATAATTGCAGGAGAAATTATTCTCTTGTTTTGATTTCCATTATATGCTATAATAATATCAGCTAAATTCAACGAAAGGAGGCAGATTATGGAAAGCAAATTTGATTGGGAATACCTTGAACGTATGAATTTCAGGCGGCACTATCTTGAAAACACGCTTATCAAGGTTAAAAATGCTATTTTAGGACGCAGTTCCCCTATCCGTGAAATGATAACAGATAACGATGAGGCAATTAACGGGAATTTTAAATATTCCGATGTGGAGATTGAATTTTGCATTTCAGTGATGATTAATTTCCTTGAGGAAATTCAAAAAAACAGAGCAAGTTTCTCCAGGCTCACCGATAAGCAAAAGGAGTTTTATCGCTGTTTTCTTTATTGTGTCATGCAGGGAATACGCACAATTGACCAGCACCATTTTGAGGTTGTTGAAAGTTGGGCAGATATTATCGCTATCGCCTCTGACCCTGATACCACTGCTGTTTCAACCGAAACCGACCTTTACACTCAGGACCTTATGGGGTCAGATTCCAACCGGGATTTCTTCAAATGTATAAAACTTGCCTTCTCCATTATAAAGGGTGAGCCTATCGTCAGCACCTACCCTCTCGAAAAAAGAGAAAAGGCATTTGAACAGCTCGGGAATGCCCTTATCGACCCTTGGGACTTTTTGGCAACGGATAAATTGTTCGCCGATAAGGAGCTTTATAACAAGTGTATTCAGTGGAAAAATTCATTGCCTGACCCTGAAAAATACGCTCAGTGCTGTGTGCGTTACAGGGAGCTGTATTTTCAGGTAAATTTAGGCCGCCTTGCCGCTGATATAGAAACCATGATTGATATTTTCCTATGCGAATTTAAAATATCCGCCTTCGGCTCTATTAATGTCACTGCAGATATATTTGAAAAAACAGAGGGCTATTTAAAGGCAGTTGAAAGGAGAATTAAAAAATGGTAGGCATGATTACAGGCAAAGAGGATATGTATAAATGGATTTGGCTTGACCATTACAATCTTCCTAATGACCAAAAAAAGAACAGCTTTATCTATATCTACACTAAGGAAAATAAGGATAAGCGAAGTGACGCTCTTGCCGAAGATAAAGACGCTTTATCTGAATATGCGCAACAGAAAAAGCTTGATAAATATACCCTGCTGAGGGCAACCCGCATTGCTTATAAAAACAGCGTAGTTGATAAGGCTTATTATATTGAAATCCTCGCAAAGGTTGTGGGAAAAGAGGCTGAAGGTTTCAAGGACGCTGATGATAAAACCTTAGATGAAACGGCAGTCATCAATGAAGAAAAACTGCTGTCAGGCTGTATAAGCGACTTCTTTCAGAATAGCGGCTACAGGTTTAAAAAATCAGCCAACAAAGAGGACAGCGACGACTACAGAAAAGTTGAAGTCAAGTACACCAAAAAGCAGGACGGCTATAAAAATGACCTTGATATGTGGGCAAATTTTTATAACTATGAGTCCAAAAAAGGCAATATAACCTCTACCGTCACTAACGATTCTCTCCATGACAGCGAATATATTGAAAAATGCGAAAAGCTTTTTCAGACCCTTAACGAAAGCACTGTAAACGACATCGGAAAATCTCAGAAGGACGATTATCTTGTACCCGTTTATTTTGACTCCGTATCAGGCGCAGGTATATACATAATCGGACGGCATTGGCTCCCCCCTGATTGTGAATTGGAGCAAAGATGCACTGTTTGTATTGCTTATTTCAGTTCCGCTGATGATTGGGAGTGTGAGGATTATCAGATGCGCACTACCATTGACTACCGCTGTTATCAGAATGTTAAATCCGCCTTTGATTTTTTTGAGAGCATGAGAGGAGAATTTACTCCACATTACGGCGATATAAATAATCTGGCACCCCATAATACAAATCAGCCTTTTAACCTTTTCTTTTCAGATTTGGGCGGGACATATAACGCCTCGTCATATATTATGGCGGAAAATGAGCATATCAAAAAGGTCAAAGAGGAGTCTGAATAAAAAGATTTATTTTGCAAAAAAATCACCGGGCAATTACGCTCGGTGATTTGCTTTTATTCAACAGAATCAGGGTACTTTTCAAGCACCTCAAGAAATTTATCATAATTACGTTCAAAAACTTCCACAATCACGGGGTCAAACTGCTTTCCGCTCTGAGCAATAATTTCATCTTTTGCCTCTTCCGGCGGCCATGCTTTTTTATATGGACGCTTACTTACCAAAGCATCAAAAACGTCTGCAACCGATACGCAACGTGCATAAAGGTCTATATCTTCGCCCTTGACGCCCATATAGCCTGTACCATCATATTTTTCATGGTGGTGATACGCAATGCCTGAGGATAAGCGCATAAGCTCACCTGAGGATTTTTCAAGCAGTTTTTTGCCGTAATGAACATGGGTTTTTATAATCTCAAACTCTTCGGGAGTCAGCTTACCCGGTTTATTTATAATATCCTGCGGTACCATTATTTTTCCTACATCATGGAGTGCGGCGGCATTGCTTACCTTCCACACCTCTTCGTCCGACATATCAAGTGCGGAGCAAAGTATTCTTGTGTATTCAGCCACACGTTTTACGTGCTGACCTGTTTCGTGGGACTGTACCTCAATCATTTCAGCAAGTGAGGTTACAAGCACTTCCTGCTCATGGTAAAGCTCATTATTCTTTTCTGCAAGACCACGTATAAGCGTCTGTATTTTCCATGCCATGCTGCAGCAGATAACCACAAATCCTGCGTACTCAATAAGTCGGGGAATTATACCGTAGAAAATGATATGCTCCATTTCCACCAAAGGCTCATCAGGTACAACACGCAGATAAGAGGAAATTATATGTGACGCAATCATTACAGGTACACCCAGCACTGAGGTATAGATTACGCTTTTCAGGTCACAGTAAAGACAGGACAGCACCGCCGGAAATACCAGCATCATTATAACATGATATGAGAGAATGCTGTACAGCATACCCGACATCAACACAAAAAGCGTCAGCACAAAGTAGCGGATTATTCTTGAATCAAGGTGAAGAATATTATACAAAACAGTTGGCACTAACATTACAACTGCTGAAATAATCAGGGCGGGATAGATTGCGCCACTGATTTTGAATATACCAAAGGTGTTGAGTGCTATTACAACCAGCATCAGCCCCATCATTACACGGCAAATGAACGCCATTGTCAGATTTGCCTTTTTTTCATAATCTGTAATCAGCTTATTTGAAAAAGTACTCATCACAACACTGTTGTTTTATTGCTAAAACAACTCCTCCCTTCAATTGTTCATACAACATTTAACTATAGCATTTTTTGGTTTATATGTCAATCTCTGTTTTGGTTTATGGCACTAAATTTATGATTTATTGCTTTTTTGTACAATTTATGCTATAATAATCAGCAGAAAAATGTATCAGAAGGGCTATATTGATGAATAAATCAGACATTCTTAAAAAATATTTCGGACACACTGCCTTTCGCAGCGGTCAGGGTGAAATTATAGATAATATCTTAAGCGGCACTGATTGTCTTGCAGTAATGCCCACCGGTGCAGGAAAATCCATGTGCTACCAAATTCCTGCTCTTATGTTTGAGGGCACTACTATTGTTGTTTCTCCTCTTATCTCTCTTATGAAAGACCAGGTTGAGGCATTAAGACAGGCAGGAGTCCCTGCCGCGTACATAAACAGCTCCCTTTCAGGCAATGAATATTTCAACACTGTCAACATGGTACGCGGGGGAGAATGTAAGCTGCTTTATGTTGCGCCCGAAAGACTGTCTGCCGATAATTTTCTGCAGCTTTGCAGCAGTATCAATATCCCTTTTGTAGCAATTGATGAGGCGCACTGTGTATCTCAATGGGGACAGGATTTTCGTCCAAGCTACTTAAAAATTACAGAGTTTATCAAAAACCTTCCCCGCCGTCCCATTGTGGCTGCCTTCACCGCTACCGCAACTAAAATGGTCAAGCGGGACATAGAGGAAATTCTTCAGCTCATTGCCCCTTTTAAAATCACCACCGGCTTTGACCGTGCCAACCTGTATTTTGAGGTGCGTCACACAAATGAACATTCAAAATGCCACGAGTTGCTTGATATTCTGCAGCAGCATAAGGGGTCAAGCGCTATTGTGTATTGCTCAACCCGAAATGCCACTGAAGAGGTTTGCAAATTTCTTCTTGAAAAGGGTTTCAGTGCTGTAAAATACCACGCAGGACTTTCTGACGAGGAAAGAAAAGCCGCTCAGGAAAGCTTTATTTATGACCGTGCAAATGTTATTGCCGCTACAAATGCTTTTGGAATGGGCATTGATAAATCAAACGTTTCCCTTGTGGTACATCATAATATGCCAAAGGACATTGAGAGCTACTATCAAGAGGCAGGTAGAGCAGGACGTGACGGCTCCCCTGCCGAATGTATTCTCCTTTACAGCAAGTCTGATGTGCGCATTAATAAGTTTCTTATTGAGCATAGCCATGAGGATAGCGGACTTTCCGACGAGGAAATTGAAATTATCAGGGAGCGGGATAAGGAAAGGCTTAAGCAGATGACCTTTTACTGTACTACTGATAAATGCTTACGTGAGTTTATACTTCGTTATTTCGGTGAAAAATCAGCTGATTTTTGCGGTAACTGCAGCAGTTGCAACAGGAAATTCCACTCTGTTGATATTACTGTAGACGCACAGAAAATCCTCTCCTGTATCTTCAGAATGAAACAGAATGGTATTACCGCTCAGAAAGGGCTTATTTGTGAAACCCTTAAGGGTGTTTGCCAAAAAGAAAGGTGCAAGAGCCTTTCCACATACGGCATTATGGCGGATTATACCCTTGAAAGGATTGCAGAAATAACCGATTATCTTTGTCAAAACAGATATATTGAAACAGAGGGCGGTGAGCTTTTTATCACAGCACTTGCCGATGATTTTATAAAGTCAAAAGGCAGACTGATGATGAAAACACCCAAAGAGAATACCGAAAAAACGGACGCTAAAACTCCCAAGCTGCCTGAAAATCCCGAACTTTTTGCAAAGCTTAAGGAACTCAGGAAAACCATTGCCTCAACTCAGAGCGTACCTGCTTATGTCGTTTTTTCAGACGCAACACTAAGAGAAATGAGCGCAATTCAGCCCACAACAACAGAAGAACTTCTTACAGTTTCAGGTGTCGGCGAAAAGAAAGCCGCTATCTACGGCAAGAAATTTATGAAGGTTATAAGGGAGTTTAAGGGGGAATAAAATAAAAATCCTGTCTGCTACCAAAATGGTGCAGTCAGGACTTTTTGTTATTTATCCGCTCTTAATTTAGAGGCATACATTGATTTGACTTTCATATCAACAGTGAGATTTGTAAAATCTCCGCCGATTGAAGACATAGGTATATCAATTTCACCAGTAGCTACAAAAATAAGCATATTAGTAGCTGTGTCATACTCATAGGTTACATCTACATTTCCTATTCTGTAATTATAACCATCGGAAGATTCTTTTACAAGATAACCACCTTTTTCAACAAGACCAAGTTCAGCGCAAACTTCAGATTTTAATTCTTCTACAGTAATCAGTTTTTCAAAATCTTCAGTCGATATATCGAGATAATTTTCACGTAAATTATCATACACCTGAACTTCATTAAAAGTGGCAACTGTTCTTATTGCCCGTTCAAAAGTCGTATGAATATTTGTAGAAACTGTATAAAGACTATAAATCCAAAATGCAAACGCAAACAGAAGAATACAAACCGTCAGCACAACAAGAGAAGTTATTGGCGAACTTCCTTGTTGCT
Organism: Ruminiclostridium sp.; assembly: GCA_045604505.1. Classification (GTDB taxonomy): domain Bacteria; phylum Bacillota; class Clostridia; order Oscillospirales; family Ruminococcaceae; genus Ruminiclostridium_E. Next base: position 5,968 of record JAZUOE010000226.1, read on the forward strand.
TTTTTAATTTAAAAAATATTTTTCTCAACATCAACCACCCGGAGAATATTCCTCCATATCCTTCCAAAACACTTCACTTCGGCCTTTTGCAATAGAGGTTAGTTCAATCGGTATGCCGTCAACTATACCTCCCAAACCGATATATGCTGTTGTTTTTACAGTTACTGTATATGCACCTGTCAACTGAATGCGGACATACCCTTCAGTTGAATTTTCTTCATAAACAGCACTGTCAGCTACATCTATTTCATAGCTTTCAATATTAAGACCCATTTCTTCTGCTATCTGTTCAGGGTTGATATTTTCTGTTCCGCCTGAAACTGCTATAAAATCAGACAGCTGACTAGCGTACATATCGAGATGGTATTTTTGTATAAAAACAGGGAGTATAATAATCATCATAAACATAAACATTGTTATAATGAAAATATTTATAAGTGTTGATATATAAGCGTCCCCGCTATTTTTTGCTATTCTTTTTATTATTTTCATATTATTGCTCCAAAAAACGGTTTATGGTGCGACAGGTACTTGCCGCACCATAAAACACCTTTTTATGTCACGACAGTCTCGCCGCCGCCACCGCCGCCGCTGCCTGATGTGCCGCCAAAATTAAGTAAATCTCTTATTTTTTGAGCCACTTCCGGGAAAATTTCCTGAATAAGAGCATAAACAAGACCTATAACAAGCGCACCGATAACAACAGCACCTAAAATGTGGACAAGTGTTTCAACTCCATCGCCATTAGTGTTGTTAACAACTCTTGACATAAATCTTCGTTTCGCTTTTTCAGCTGTTTCAAGCACAGTGATTTTTGCGAGGAAAATCTTTTCCTTCATAACCTTACCTCCTTTTTAAAGCATATCTTGTAATCCAACAACGATTTGATAACCAATAACGTAAAAGAAAATTAAACCGATAGCACCGAGAACGAGAAATGAATAAAGTTTCATTTTCTTCGGTCTTTCGTTTGCCTCTCGTTTTAATCTTTCGCGCTCTTGTATAGTCAAATCGTGAACAAGCATTTCAAAATAGGTCCTTTGGTCATCACCACGAAGGACCGCTAAAAGTCCGCGTATTATTTCGGACAAGCTCTGCGACTGAATACGTGTGTCAAATCTTCGCAATGCACTTTCATAACCACCCGTCTTCATATCCGCTAATGTAATATCTAATTCATGGGACATTTCAGGACTGCATATTTTTCTATAGGATTCAAAAATCCTGATTATGTCGTGAGAAGTTGCAAGATGAGTTTGAATTGTACTTGCAAACAGCACAAGCTCACTCTGTATCTTTTCACTCTTTTTCTTTATAATATCATCTGCCTCTTGATACGCTTTAAAATACACAGCAACCGATGCGATTGCAAATATAAAAAACATTAGGGGCGTAACTATACTTGCTATCAAGCCAAAAATTACAACAATTATTGCTGCTGAAATTGCCCTTGCTATGTAAAACTCGGGAGTGTATTCAATTTCTGCCGAGTACAGCTTACGCTGTAAGATTGCCTTTCTTTGAGGTGAAATTTTTATAAATTTGACAATCACATTGCACATAGACATTATCAACTGATTTGCAGTTGATAATTTTTTTCTGTTTATATACATCATCGCTCTGCGAACGCGCCTGGTAGGCGAAATAACAAAATCTGTTATTATAAAATAAAGTCCCAGTGCAATCAACGCCACAACAATTATATCAAGAGCAACCTCAGCAAGTGAAATAACATTTCTCATTTTTTTCTCCTGATTTATCGTTTATATTCTATAGGTTCTGCTAAATTAACTGCCTTGTTGATACCAATAAATGTAACTGCTGCTGCAGCTGAAAGTATTATTTTTCCGGCTTCTGTTTCCATAAGAATGTCAAACCATTCCTTTCCAAAAATAAACAGCAAAGGAAAAACCAAAAGGAGTGCAGCAGTAAGAGTTATAAACTCTCTGAATGGCTCCATCATTATTGTATCAAGCTCAGTCTGTACGCTTTTTATATCAGAGAATTTATTTATAATCGGGAAAAGTGTAACTTTCAATGAGCGGTCTGTCTGACACTGAATTATAGCATCGCACCATTCAGAAAAAATAGTATGATTTATAGATTGTTTCATTTTCTTTAAACCATAAACAACATTGGAGTTAACAAGTTTATTTTCATTAAGAAATTTCTGAAAAACCGGTTTTACGGT
>JAZUOE010000227.1:0-7555 GCA_045604505.1 Ruminiclostridium sp.
ATATATTTTCAAGCAGTCGCCTATACTTGCCTATGACCCGCCCGTACCTGTAGAGGTGCCTGAGGATATAGGGAAATTCTGCGGCAACGCATGGCGCAGACGTACTATTGCAGATGCCTTTGTCCGCAGCGGAATGAATGACCTTTTACAAGAGCATTCAAAATGGCTTGTTGTAGATTTTTATGATGTAATCTGCAATATGAATGAATATGAAGGGCAGCTTTTTGAAATAGATGATTTTATCTGCCGTACAGAATTTTACGGAAGTATAAAATCAGATTGTACCCCCTGTAATCTTGTGGAAAAGCGTACAACCGAAGAATGCAAAAAGACAATATCCGCTTTTGCCACACAGATGTCGGAGATTTACGGGAAAAACATTGTGCTTATAAAGGCAGACCTTAAGGATAGCTATATAAGTCTTGAAAATAAACTTGAAAAGCTGACCGAAGACCTGTTCTTTAAACAAAAGCAGGAGCTTATTGCTGTCTGTGAGGATATATTTGAGCAGCTTACAGGCTGTGCTGTAATTGATATTTCAAAGCATTTCTATGCGTCTGATAAATTCCCCTTAGGCGGGGCGCATATAGTGCATTATGAGCAGGAGTTTTACCGCGAGGCGGGAGTTTACCTTGCTCACATTTTAGGAAACGGTAAACAGCGCCGTTTTGCAAAGGCTGATGAAAATTACATCACTATGCGTAATTTAAGACTTGAACGATAACAGAAAGGAGGAAGGAGAATGTATAAAAAGCGTATATTTTTGCTCTCTTTGATAGCGGCAATATTATGTTCGTCCTGTAATACGCCCGATACTGCGCCTTCCTTCTCTCAAAGCACACAGACATCGGTTGTACAGACTACATCTGAAACCACAACTTTAACTACAACCGAAGTCACAACTTCAGAAACCACAACTACTGCTAAGACAACTGCGGTATCTGAAACAACGCAGTCGGCAGAGGTGTCACAATCGGAAACAACTCCTGTTTCTGAAGAAACAACCACTGCTGAAAGTACAACTACTTCGGCTGCTGAAACCACAACCACTACTGCGGTAACCACAACTACCGCGAAAGAAGAAACACAGGTTCTCCCCGAAACCTCTGTCCCTGCGGCAAACGTTCCACCTGCACCCATAAAGGTCAGCAAAATAAGTTCACCCGGTACTTCGGAAGAAAGAACGGATACAGCCGTAATAGACTACAGCAATGCCAAAGACGGCTATATAAGTGCCGCGTACAACGGTAAAAGTGCAAAGGCAAAGCTGCGTATAGTATGCGGTGGAGTTACCTGTGACCATGACCTTGCAGTAACAGGGGAAAAGGAGTATTTTCCGCTTATGCAGGGCAGCGGCGATTATCGTATACAGATATATGAGCAGCTTGACGGAAAGATGTATTCCGCCGCCCTTGACCTGTCTGTTACATTGACAGTTGACAGTGACGTTGAAATGTATCTCTACCCTAACAGATATTCAATGTTTGATGAAAAATCTGCTTGTGTTTTAAAATCTGCTGAAATATGCGGTGGCGCTGAAAATGATTTAGATAAAATATCTGCTATTTTTAATTATATTGCCGGTAATATAACCTATGATTTTGACCTTGCGGCAACAGTAAAAAGCGGCTATATTCCTGACCCTGACGCAGTGCTGAAAAAGAAGTCGGGAATTTGCTTTGACTACGCCTCATTGTTTGTTGCAATGGCACGTTCGCAAGGAATACCCGCACGGCTTGTCATAGGCTATGCGGCACCCGATATATATCACGCATGGAATGAGGTTTATACAGAAGAAACAGGCTGGATAACTCCCGAATTGCTCCTTTCAAAGAAGGGTTATAACCTGGTTGACGCAACCTTCTATGCAGGTACGGATAATAAGGAAAAAATTGCTGAATATATTTCCGACAACGGAAACTATACATCAGTTTATAAATATTAAGAAAGGACATGGGACGATGTCGAAATTAAAAAAGCTGAATTATGAGCAATCTGCGTTTTTCTTTGAGCAACTGTGGCTTATGGTGAATACGGGAATGCAGTTTGATGACGGACTTGAAATTTTAGCAGAGGATATGGAAGACAAAAATATCTGCAGCGTGTGTAAATTCCTTGCTGAAAAAACCGAAAAGGGTAGCTCCTTGTATGAGGCGGCTGTAGAGTGCGGAGTTTTTACAAAATATGCAGAAAAGATGATAGAAATCGGCTGCATGACAGGTAAGCTGGACGAAACACTCAAGGGTTTATCCGAATATTATGAAAATCGTGCGGAAACAGAACGTTCAGTGCGTTATGCGGTTTTTCACCCCTTTATGCTGCTTGTTATGATGACAGTTGTTATGGTTGTACTTGTGGTGAAAATCATACCTATGTTTTCGGATATATTTGCACAGTTTGACGCAAGAATCGGCTCTGCGGTAGAGGATATTGTAGGAGTTGCATATACCGGCGGACAGATTGTACTTGCGGTGCTTTTGGGGATAATTCTCCTGCTTGGTATAGTTGTACTTATACCGCCTGTAAAAAGAGGCGTGGTGAAGTTAGCGTCTGTATTTCCGCTGACGAGAGGAATTACACGTACTCTTGCTCAGGCAAAACTTGCTGACGCTATGTGCATGATGATTACAGGTGGCATTGACCCTGAGGACGCTTTGGAACATTCCGCAGAGCTTATTACCGATAAAAAGCTGTCTGCACAGATTAACGACTGCCTGAAAAGAGTACGTGAGGGTGAATATTTTTCAGAGGCTATCTGTAATTCAGGCATACTTCCTAAAATTTATGCTCGTTCTTTAAAGGTGTCCTACACATCAGGTTCGTTTGATACAGTATGGAGAAAAATCAGCCGCCGCAGTAATGAAGAGGCACAGCGGACTGTAGCAAATCTTCTCTCTTTGGTGGAACCTGCTATTGTACTTCTTTTAGCGGTGATGATAGGCTCGGTGCTGCTGACAATAATGATTCCGCTTATGAACATTATGTCTGCATTAGGTTAAATAAAGGAAATGGTTATGAAAAAGAAATTTTCTCGTTACATAATTCCTGCGGCAGCGGTTATCATTTTCTGTCTTGTTTTGACCTGGTTTTTTATGGCAGTAAGCTCTACAGAAAATGCGTCACGCACTCAGCAGCTTGAGGCGGTAAAGCGTTCGGTTGAAAACGGAATAACCCTGTGTTATTCCATAGAGGGTGCATATCCCGAAAGCCTGGAATATCTTAGCGAAAATTATGGTGTGCATTACGATACAGAGCGCTATATCGTCCATTACAACTGCTTTGCTGCAAATGTACGGCCCTCTGTTACAGTTGTAGAAAAGGGGCTGTGATATGAATAATTATAATTATAAATCAGGCTCCCGTGTGCTTAATACGGCAGCAAGTCTGCTGCTGTTTCTTATATTTGCAGTTTGTATGCTTGTCATAATCGGAGCCGGAGCAGGAATTTACAGCAGGATAAACAGCGGCTATGAGGCAACCTACGGCTCTTCTGCCGCAATAAGGTATGTTTCTAATAAGGTGCGGAGTGCCGATAGCTGTGAAATTATTGAGGACGGAAAAGGAATAGCCCTTAATAACGGTAACGTAATCTGTGTAATATATTCAGGCTCTGACGGAATATACGAAAGAAATATGTCCGCTGATTCTGCGGTTGCAGCAGAGGGCGGTGAGCTTGTAGTGGAGGCACAGGAGATGTTTATAAAGGAAAAAGAGGGTCTTTATGAAATTTCCGTAAAGTGTCAGGGCGGCGACACATCTGTACTTGTCAGAAAGGGTGATTTTTCTGAATAAAATTAAAGGTAAGGCAAAAATAGGCTCTGCTAATTTGTTTTTTATAGAGTTAGTTATAGTATTGCTGTTTTTCAGCTTTTCTGCAGCGGTAATACTGCGTATTTTTGCAGCAGCTGACCATAAGCAGGAGCAAAGTGATTTAACGGAAAGCACCTTGATTTGCGCACAGTCTGTTGCAGAGGCTTTTTCAGTCAGCGGCAGTGTTTCGCAGACTGCACAGCTTGTTTTTGGGATAGAAAATGATTTTTCCGATACTGCCGAAATACGTCTTAACAACAATTTACAGCCTTACAAAAATGGTGATATATCATTATTTTTATCTAAAGAAAGCAGCGAAACCTCAGCGGGAAATCTTTCCTACCTGACTATGAAATTTGTTGACGGCGACACTGAAATTTACTCTTTGAAGTGCGCCTCATACACTCCTTTCAAGGAGGTAGAAACAGATGAATGATAACGAAAAGAACGTTGTGGAGCAGCGCGGCATGGGTGTTGGCTATGTAACACTTATTATGTTGTTTGCGGTAATATGTCTGACGGTACTTGCGGCGCTTTCTTATCAGGCTGCACGTGCAAATGATAAACTGAATGAAAAAAGCATTTCCTTTACAGACGGCTTTTATGAGGCAGACTGCAGGGCAAAGGAAGTCCTTTCTCAGCTTGATGAGGCAGCAGTTTTGAGCCACAACTCAGGCTTTTTTGAGGATAGTTTTGAATTGTACTGTTCTGAAAATGAAAAGCTTGTAACAAGAAAAAGTGCTGAAGGAATTGAAGTAGCATTTACAGAAAACATAAGCGGAAATCTTCTGCTTTCAGTGAAAATAACCTTTTTCAGTGCCCCGCAGGGTGATGAGCGTTATGAAATTACAGAATGGAAAACTATAGCTGTTTCAGGCGAGTATGAAGATGAATCGCTGGGAGTATGGATAGGTGAAAATCTTGCATAAAATGTATTTTGAAAGGGAAATAAAATGAATCTTTTGTCAATTTTAAAAAGCGCAACGGAAAGGTCAGCCTCAGATATTTTTATAGTCGGTGGCGCACCGCTCAGCTATAAGGCACACGGTGTTATTTCACGACTTGATGAGCAATTTCTTTCTACAAGTGATACTGAACAGTTAGTTCGTGAGATTTTTTCAGCAGCCAATATTCTTTTGGACGACAACAGACTTCCTGAAAGGGAAATGGACTTCTCCTTTTCCGTCAGCGGAATGGGACGTTTCAGAGCTAATATTTATAAGCAGCGTGGTTCTTATGCGGCAGTTTTAAGATTTGTGCCATTTGAGCTGCCTGATGCGTCTAAGCTGGGTATACCTGAACAGGTAATGGATTTCAGTAAGCTTAAGGGCGGTATTGTGCTTATTACAGGTGCCGCAAGTAACGGTAAATCCACAACCCTGTCCTGTATTATTAATCGTATTAACTTAACTCAGAAAAATCACATTATAACTATAGAGGACCCTATTGAATTTTTACATAGACATGATAAAAGTATAATCAGTCAGCGTGAAATAAATCTTGATACAAACAGCTACCTTGACGCATTAAGAGCCGCCTTAAGACAATCTCCCGATGTTATTCTTTTAGGGGAAATGCGAGATTATGAAACTATCAGCGTAGCTATGACGGCGGCGGAAACAGGTCAGCTTGTATTATCCACTCTTCATACTCTTGGCGCGGCAAGTACAATTGACAGAATTATTGATGTTTTCCCCATCAATCAGCAGCGTCAAATCAGAATACAGCTTTCTATGACATTAAAAGGTGTAGTTTCACAACAGCTTTTGCCCTCTGTTGACGGAAAGCTGGTTCCTGCATTTGAAATAATGTCAATGAACAGCGCAATAAAAACAATGATTCGTGAAGAAAAAACACATCAGATTGACACAATTCTACAATCCTCTCCCGGTATGCAGACAATGGATAGCTGTATACTTGATATGTTCCGTAAAGGGATTATTACTGCTGAAACAGCGGTTGAGTTCGCTTACAACTCTGAAATTATGAGAAAAAGAGTCAGCAGTTTTTAGCATAAAAATGACACGCAGACAAGGTTTTTTGACCAAATCTGCGTGTTTTGTGCATTGTGCTGCAATTACCTGTTAAATCTTGTTGAAAATTTACACAAGAAAACGTTATCAAAAAGCGCTGTTTTCCTTGACTATTAAAGGAAAATCTGCTATAATAAAACAAAATAGGTAAATATGTGCAATTATGCCCTTTTGCCTCTAAAACAGTAAGTAATGACCCGAATCTATGTTAAAATAACAAGGAGGAATTCGGTATGAGTGATAAAAAGCGTAAAATAATTAATGGTAAGGTTATACTTGCCGCTGCTGTTTCTATCATTTCTGCAAACGCAATCTCTGCATCTGCGTCTGCCGAAACAGCAGGTTCTGTAGACGAATTACTTGCAAATCTTGCGGATACTGTTGATGGAGAAACAGCCGAAAGCACTGAGGGTACTTCAACTACCCCCAGAACACTGCTTGGTACTGCGTCCGATTACAGTGTATTTGTAAAGAATGACTTCCATGTAACAGGTGCAGACTGTCCCGGTAATTTTGCTGTCGGCGGTACTGCTACTGTACCTTCTGATTATACTACCTCAATCGGCTCCTCTAAAGCTGCTGTTGCAGGTTCCGTTGCAGAAGGCAGTTCATTTAAGAACGGTTCAATAACTCCTGAAGAGGCTGGTATTGACTTTGATGAAGAGTTTGCTAATCTGACTTCACTTTCTCAGGATTTAGCAAGTCTTCCTGCTAACGGTACTGTTTCAGTCAGTCAATATTGGGGCGGTCAGGTTACATTTAAGGGTGACAGCGATACTGTAAATATATTCACACTTACAGTCGATGAATATAACGCACTCACCTCTTACTCCTTCGGTTTCCTCTCTTTTAATTTTGACGTTCCCGAAGGTTCAAGTGTAATTATTAACATTACAGGTGAAGGTTATGTTAATTTAGGCGCAAACTGTGGTGTTACATACGCAGGACAGACTGTAAATAACGGAACTTCAAATAACGCAAATATCCTTTTCAATGTTACTGATGCAGATACTATTAACATTTGTGACAGTATGGGTTCACTCCTTGCTCCTACATCTACTGTTTATTCTTATAGCTGGGGCGGCCACAGACATTTTGAAGGTCAGCTTATCTGCGCTGATTATGTCGGCAGCAACGAATTTGGTTCTTCTACATTTGAGGATAACGAAAAGGTCAGCGATGTATTAGATGATAACTATGATCCCGGTGATGTAGAGCCCGAAGGCGATGACGATACAGACACAACTCCCGATGAAGAAGTGCCTGGTGAAGGAACTGAAAACGAAAATAAAACTGAACCTGACCCTGATGAAAATACAGACGGCGATGGCGAAAATAATGATGATCCTACCAACACACCTGAAAATGGTGGTGATGGTGACACCGACGTTGACGGTGAGGACGAAGTAGATCCTAATCCTGGTAATAATACACCCGAAGGTGAGGGTGAAGGTGATGGCGGCGATGAACCTACAGATAATGTTCCCGGAATAGAAGGGGAAGATGATGGCGGTTCAGATTTTGTCGAAGGTGACCCTGAAGGCGACGGCAACACAGGCGCAGACGGTGAAGATGAAGTTGACCCCAACCCCAATCCCGGTGACAATACACCTGATGTAGAGGGCGGTACAGATAACGGTGGCGAAGGCGAAACACAGCCTGAAGTAACTCCCGACCCCAACCCCAATCCCGGTGACAACACACCTGATGTA
>JAZUOE010000228.1:0-4293 GCA_045604505.1 Ruminiclostridium sp.
TATAGACAATAAAGCAATAGCTGTTCTGGGGGCAAAGAGAGCAGATAATCCCCTTGGAAAAGATGTTGAATCCCAAGCGGAGAATTATGCCCGTACACCTCTTTCATGGTACGGATTATGGGAAAATAGCTTTATTCCGCTTGTATATATATCCAACGGCGAGAAGATACTTTTTAAGAATCTTATGTCAGATGAGGAAGGATATACAGAAATTGATACTTTCCACACCCCAAAGGAAATGCTCCGTCTTATTAAGCGTTTTTCTGAGTACGGTGCGCTGCCTAAGTTGGAGAAACAGACTCTCAGAGATTGCCAATATAACGCTGAACTTAACTTTGAAAAGTCCATAAAGAGTGGACAGAAAAAGAATCTTGCTGTTCTTGCTACGGGCAGCGGCAAAACCTACCTTGCCTGTCTTGCAAGCTATCGTCTGCTTAATTATACATCTACCAAGCGAATACTTTTCCTTGTAGACAGAAATAACCTTGCACGTCAAACAGAGAGCGAGTTCAGCCAGTTCAGTATGACTGAAAACAAAAAGGAAATGAATGCTCTTTATGATATAAAAAGACTCAGACGTGAAGACGATCTAAAGGGTGACATTGTTATTTCCACAATACAGAAGCTGTTTGCAGTTATGACAGGACAGGCTTTAAACGATGATGACGAGGATGCAGAAGATGAACGTATTGCTGAATCAGAAGAAAAAGATAACGATACAATTATTAAGCTTGGCGGCAACCTCACTATTCCGCCTGATTATTTCCAGTTTATTATAGTTGATGAATGTCATCGTTCGATTTATGGAAAATGGAAAACCGTTCTTGATTACTTCAAGGGTGCTAATATTCTTGGACTTACAGCAACTCCAACCCCTGAAGCATACGCATATTTCAACAATAATATTGTAGAAAATTATACATATGAACGCTCCGTTGCTGACGGCGTAAACGTACTGGCTCGTATATATCGAATTGCTACAGAAGTTACTGAACACGGCGGATCTCTTGATAAGGGTACGACTGTTACAGAAACAGCAAGAAGAACTAACAAAGAAACTTCGTATACCGTTGACATAGACAAGGATTACGAAAAAAAGCTGCTTGACAGATCTATTGTTAACCGTCAGCAGATATGTAAAGTTCTTCAAGCATTTAAAAATTCAATATATACCGATCTTTATCCTGAACGCACGAAATCATGGGAATATATTCCTAAAACTCTTATTTTTGCCAAGAATGATAATCATGCTACTGAAATTGTAGAAGCAGTCAAAGAGGTATTCAAATGCGAGTTTGAGAGCGGAGAAGTTCCTGAGCATTTTGTTCAGAAAATAACATATTCTTCCGATGACTCAAATGGTCTTATCCGTGACCTCCGAAACGAAAAAGATTTTCGTATTGCTGTAACTGTTACCCTTGTTGCTACAGGTACAGATGTAAAGCCTCTGGAAATTGTTATGTTTATGAAAGATGTATTTTCAGAAGTTTTGTACACACAGATGAAAGGCAGAGGATGCAGAGTTATAACCGATGAAAAACTTCGTGAGGTTACTCCAAATGCTGACGGTAAGGACTGCTACTTCATCGTTGACGCTATAGGCGTAACTGAACATGAAAAGCATATACCCAAACCAGGCCCAGGACCCGGTCCGGTTGTAAATCGTTTAACGCTGGAACAGCTATTGGAAAGACTTTCTCACAATGAACTCAGCGATGAAAATTTATCCCTGCTCGGTGATTATTGCTCGATTATTCAAAGGCGTTACAAGGATAACCGTTTCTTCGGTCATCATCTTGATTATTTTATCAACAGTTTTGGATTTTCGCCAAAGGATATTGCGACTTCAATTGTGGATGCTTTCGAAAAAAATGAGCTTCCGCCATACAATAGCCCCTCAGATGCTAATACTATCCGTATGCAGCTTATCAACAGGCTTATCAGCAATATACCTGCAAGAAAGAAACTTCTTGAACTTCGTCAGGGATATATTCTTACAACTGAGGAAGATCCCGATACTCTTATCAATGCAAGCTTTAAGTTTGAGGATGCCAAGTCATATACTGAAAAATTCGAGCAGTATATAAAGGATAACAAGGACAGCATTGAGGCACTCCGTATCATTTACAATTCCGAAGATATACTGATTACACAGACAATGCTCACAGATCTTCGTGACAGATTAGTGTCACAGAGCAGTCATTTCAAGGCTTCACATCTGTGGAAATTCTACAAGACGCTGAATCCTGAAAGCGTAGATGATTTTGACACAAGAGCAAACGCAAAGGCTCTGACAAATCTTATTCAGCTTGTACGTTACGCATATAAGAAAAACAGCAAGCTTACAAGCCTTACAAACGGCTATTTACAGCGTTTCAATCTTTACTGCGGTCAGGCACAGCGTAACCTCTCCGACGATCAGATAGAAGTTATGCGGCAGATAACGGAATATATTGTCAATGACGGTGCTATCACTGCGGCAGAACTTAATGAAATTAATGCAGACCTCTGGAGAAAGGCAATCCGTGCATTCGGAAAGCCTGCAAACTTCGCCGAGGAAATAACTGCACTTTCAAAAATATTACTAAAGGCGGCTTAATATATGGCAAATCAGAAAACAGAATCCGCCCTGCTTAAAAAGGTATGGGACATAGCAAATGTTATGTCCTCGGCAGGTGTCGGATTCACAGACTATATCACACAGCTTACATATATCCTGTTCCTGAAAATGGACGATGAAAAGGAAGAATTCGGTCTTGGCAGTTCTATTCCCGAGGACTGCAAGTGGAAGGCTCTTATCAAAGAAAACGGCGATGATCTCGTTAAGAAATATGAGGAAATACTTAAAACCCTCTCTGATGAAAAAGGGCTTATCGGTACTATCTTCACAAGAGCCACAAACAAGATTGACCGTCCTGTTATGCTCAAAAAGGTGCTTGATATGGTAGCAGAAGAAAACTGGTACCTTATGGACGGCGACTTCAAGGGTGCTATATATGAGGGAATCCTCGAAAAGAACGGACAGGACAAGAAAAGCGGTGCAGGTCAGTACTTTACACCGAGAGCGCTTATTTCCGCTATCGTGGATGTTGTTGATCCTAAAATTACTGAAACCGTTGCCGATCCCTGTTGCGGTACGGGAGGATTTTTACTTGCCGCATACGACCACATGAAGAAACAGAGCAACGATATTGAAAAGCAGAAGTTCCTCAAAAATGACGCTCTTTTCGGTGCGGATAATACCTCTCTTGTTGTGACGCTGGCTTCAATGAATCTTTATCTGCACGATATAGGCACAAAGAAAAGTCCTATTGTTTATCAGGATTCTTTGCTTGATAAATCGGATAAAATGTATAATGTAATCATTACAAATCCGCCTTTTGGTACAAGACCACAGGGCAGCGTAGGTATCGACTTTGACGGTCGTGGATTTATAGAAACTTCCGATAATCAGGTTAATTTCTTACAGCATATCATGTCTATTGTAAAAACTGGCGGACGTGTGGGCGTTGTTCTTCCTGACAGCGTTCTCACGGACGGAGGTGCTACAAAAAAAGTCCGTGACAAGCTTATGAAGAATTATAATCTGCATACTATTCTGCGGCTTCCTACAGGCATATTCTACGCAAACGGTGTTAAGACAAACGTGCTGTTCTTCGACAAGGGCAAGCCTACACAGGATATATGGGTGTATGACTACCGCACCGACATCAAGCACACTATGGCTACAAAGCCTATGACAAGGGCTCACCTTGATGAATTTGTGGAGTGCTACTGTGCAGGTCATATTCAGGACAGAAAGCCTACCTGCACCGAGGACAACCCTAACGGCAGGTGGAGATGTTTCAGCGCTGAGGAAGTAAGTCAGCGTGAGGACCTGAACTTCAAGTGGATAGACTTTACCGAGGAGGACGAGCGCTCTGTTGACGAGATAATCGGCGATATGCAAGCACAGGCGGATATTATCAATAACGCTCTGGCTTCTCTGAGGGAGATACTTGGAGGGATAAACCTTGATTGATACAAAAGCGATTAGAGTACAGATTCTTAGATTAGCTTTCAGCGCTCAGCTTACCACTCATCATGATGACGATGATGATGTATCGTCATTATTATCAAGCATTAATTCTAAGAAGAATATCGAGCAAACCGAAGATATACCTTATGAAATTCCCGATTACTGGAAATGGGTTAAGCTGTCAGATCTATATGAGATAAATCCGAAAGTTGAAGCTGATAATAATGCAGATGCAGCTTTTATCCCAATGGAGAAAATTAGTGCAGGATTTGAAA
>JAZUOE010000229.1:0-4753 GCA_045604505.1 Ruminiclostridium sp.
AATTTATACCAGGAAATGTGGACAAGCAAAAAGGTAACAGGCAAGCGCGTCTGTCAATGCGGTTCACGGGAAGAACATTGGGAAAACTTTATAGGCATGCCCATTGATGAGCAGAATTGCTCTGCTAAAGGATGTACAAACAGCGCAACAGCAGGCGGTCATATCGTGAGCGATAATTATCCGGATGGATATATCGTACCGCTTTGTGATTCCTGCAAAAAATCTGACGAGTCTTTTGAGGTGAAGCCAAATACAGTTTTTGTTTCCGCTGATTTAAGCGTAACATGTGAAGAGGAATAAGGCGAGGCAGTTTATTGCTCAGCCATTCACGGATGAGCAAATTAAATAAACAATAAATATATTTACAACAGGAGGAAAAAACAATGACAAGAGAATTTTTAGAGGAAAACTGGGCTGTATCATCATACGATGAGGACACAATGTGTCAGATTGATTATTATATCGACGAGGGTAACTGCAGCGTCGGCAACAAGGCGTATATGTATTCACATCTCGATGAAGAGCTTGTCGAAATGGAAATCGTACATATCATAGCACTTTCAGACGACTTTGATTTGTATAATGAGCTTCTTGAAGACGACGACGTTCTTGTAAACGGCGAGGATGAATACGGCGCTGATTGCAGTGCTGAGTTCATTACAGATAACGAATCGTATCTTGTGTGGTTTAAAAACGTATAAGCTGACGTCGCTTATTCATTACACAACAAGATTTGAAGACTCTAAACCCAATGGCTTACAGCCTTAAATTACAGCCAATTGAAGAATATATCAGTATTACATCTTCATTTGTTGACACCTACACAGGAATGTGGTACAATACAATAAACCATGTGTTTGATAAACATTATAGGGGGAAATGAAAATGGCTGAAAATGAAAGATTCGAAAAGGTTTATTCTCAGGGAAAAATCCAGGAGGTTCAAATCTTAGTGGATAAAGAAACCGGGGTAAACTATCTGTTTTCTCATAAAGGAAACGCCGGAGGACTGACAGTGTTGCTTGACAAAGAAGGAAAACCTGTTATCTCTGACGTTAAGGGCGAGTAAGCCACGGATTGTCAAACTGAATATAACACAAAGAAAAGACCAACCACTTATGTGGCTGGTCTTTTTGTATCCGAAAATATAAGCTTTTTAAGTCCAGTCCTCTTTGCCGTCGGTGTGCTGCTTGAGTGCGGCAAAACGAAGAAGCAGTTGCAGACGAAATGAAGGAACGCAAGAAGACAATCGGAACATTTATAAAAATCTGCGACGACGGAAAGCTCTATATTCTTATGCCTCTGCCTGAAGGCGTTTCCCAAGAGGAAATCGATAGGGCAGTTTCAGCGGGAGTAATAAAGCTTGTTGACGGAGCGATGGCAGACGAGCCAATGAAGTGGGAGCTTCGTGACGGAGAGCTGTGGTTTGATACGGGCATCGAGGGCGAGGTCTATGCCGAAAAGACAGTAAGCCTTGTAATACAAGATGCCACCAAAGTGCAGGTGGCGGTTCCATAATATTTATCACGAAAAGACATCCGAAAGGGTGTCTTTTTGCTGTGGGTTAATAATCTTTATTTTTTCAAAAAAAATTCTTTTATGCTGCAACCAAATGCCCCTTTTCTGACTCTTATATAGTATAGAGCTTATATGAAAAAACTAGTCTGTTTAGTATAAACAAACGAATATATGTAATTTTATACAATATGTCAGTTGAAAACTGTAAATTTCAGTTGTATAATGGTATTAACATAAACCTATACGACAGAAAATATCGGAGGTGCTTTTATGCTCAAATATATTTTCAAAAACCTGAAATCACAATTCACCAAGCAGGGAGTTATCTCCCTGCTTTTAGTGGTTAATATCATAGTCTCGGCTCTTGTTATCTGCTTTTCGTATGGGCTGTATCAGCATTATAATATCGTAATATACAAAGGTGACAAACAGCCAACGTCTCTTATGTTGTACGGCAATCCTGACTATATAACCTACGATGAACGTGGCGTTCCTTTTTCAGGCGTGACTTTTCAGAATGTTATAGACCTTGCTAAAGCATTGCCCGATGAAACCGCTCAGAAGCTTAGCTTTCTTATTAAAACCCCTCTTGAAGCAGACGTGTTCGATATAGGGTACGGGGCTTTTACTTTTGATTTTGTGTGTAAAGATGGGGAGATTAATTCGCCCCATGTAATGTTTCCTGAAGGTGCATATCCGAACGGCGAAAAAGTTGCTATGGTATCAACAGAACAGTTAGAAGACCATTTCGGACCTACTTTTCAGAGTTTCAATGGACTTGAGGTTTCTTCGATTCCGCTTTCTGCAGATGATAAAGAAATCATAGTAGATGGGGAAGAATATGAAGTGATACATTACGCAGGCGAGAATTCTTCTATCCCTGATATACCAATTACCTCAGTCAATCCGTCAACTCTGATACGCTATGCCCAAAGCTATGTTATGATAATCTATATTGATGTAAGGCTCACAACAGCAGATTACAATAATATAGAACAAGCTGTAGAAAACATTATGGGCGACGTAGCATATCTCGAAAAGCCTGAGATTACGGATATAACTGAAACCTATTACTACAAGACGATAATAATTATATCAGTAGTAATCGCAATCCTTGCCGCAATCAATATGGCAATACTGTATAGATACATACTCGAAAAGAGAAGCTCAGAGCTTGCAATTTTCAGAATATGCGGCTGCTCAAAGGCAAAAGCCGTAATGTCATACCTAATCGAATGTATGATAATAAACTCACCGCTCTTTGCCCTCACTCAGCTTTGCTACCATAAACTCATTATGCCAAAGCTAAGTGACCTGTTCCCACATATGCAGGGTGCGTATAGCTTTAAGCTGTATGCAGCAATCTTCGGAATTTATGTTGTAGCCTCACTTGTCGTAATGCTCATAATGATTGTGGCTACAATAAGAAAGCATAGCCTCGTCGAGCAGAAAAACAGCTCAAAGGCAAAAACACGCTTCGGTATTATGAAGCTGTTTGAGGTAGTACAGCTTTCAATTGTGATTGCAATTATTATCTGCCTCGTTTCAGCAATCCTCTCCCGATACACATATTATGACCCGTTCGCAGATGTAATCGAAGGACAAGGATATATGTGCGTTGCGGATAGTTATGTGACAGATATTGAAAAATTCAAACAAGACTTTGAAGAATATGACGTTATGATGTCATCTGTTGCTACTTTAGGCGATGATAGTAAAACCGGTCATAATGGATACTCATATTCTGATGAACTTGCCGCTATTTATAAGCCGCCGATGAAGGAAGGAGTTTGGCTTACGGATATAGAAACTCCGCGCGAGGATATTGACTATATTCCTGTTGTTGTCACTGAAAACAGTTGGTATAAGGTAGGAGATGAAATTGTAGAATCATATGCTACTGGGTTTGACGAGAATTGGATTCCAACGGGTACGGATTACGTAACATACAAGGTTGTAGGTATCATTGAAGATAGAGCCAGAATGGTTTCATGCGAAAAACTGAAGAATAAGGCTAAAGACTTTAACGATATTTACGGGATATGTGACTCCGAGTATATGGAGACTCCTTTTGTGTTTTACTTGCAAACAGATGGTAAAAACAAAAAAGGATATAACTATTCACAAATAAATGGCGTCCAGTTTATACTCTGTAATGACGCAAGTGAGGAAGAATACGAAGCACTCGGAGAAAGGCTGAAAATGTATAGCGGAGCATTAAGAGTCACGCCATTATCTGAGATTCATAAAAACAGTATGGAATACATCTATAAGCAGATGTACACCCTGTTCCCGATAGCGCTGTGTATCTTCATACTCACAGTAATCTCCGCAGTGTCAATAAACGCTATCTATACAAAGAGACAGCTTAGAAACTACGCATTCTTCTATATCTGCGGTGCAAGATGGAGAACCTGTGCACTAAAGAGCCTCAAGGACAGCGCAATCACCTGTGCAGTAGCATCAGCCCTCTGTGCACTTATACTGTTCATAGGTAAGCAAAGCTTCCTCAAGGAAACCGTAATCTCATTCGGTATCTGGCACGCAGTAATCTGTGTAGCAGTAATAGTCCTCTACCTCTTGCTCTCAATGATAATGCCAATCGCAATAATCGGCTCATCCCAGCCTAAAGATGTTCTCAAGGAGGAATAAGCCCGGCACATCATAAGCTTAATGCACTTTGTATAAATAACAGTCAGGAAATCTGTGTATACTACCTCTTGTACGATACTTGCGATTTAGCTCTCTTTTTGTTATAATCTATATAGAAAGACTTTGAAAGGTCGTGAATGAATGAAAGAGGTATTGCTGACCGCCCTTGGCGTAGGTGCCGCAACTGTGTTCGGTGCAGTGCTCGGCTTCATGTTCAAAAAGGTATCGCATAAGTTTTCCGATGTCGTTACATCCTTTGCAGCAGGAGTAATGCTTTCCGCCGCAATCTTAGGACTCATTCTGCCGTCGCTCGAATATACAGACAAGTACGGCATATTTGTCACAATAGCAGGTGTGTTTACAGGTGCAGTATGCCTCAATCTGATTGATAAGCTTGTCCCTCATCTGCATAAGCTCACAGGTGTAAGTACAGAGTATAATCACGACTCCAAAACCCATAAGATACTTCTTTTTGTTATCGCAATTGCTATACACAACCTGCCCGAAGGAATAGCCGCAGGAGTTGGCTTCGGCTCTGAAAACACTTCACAAGCACTCATAATCGCAGGCGGAATAGCCCTGCA
>JAZUOE010000230.1:0-2229 GCA_045604505.1 Ruminiclostridium sp.
AACAGGCGGCATGGGTGGTTTTGGCGGAAAAGGAAACGGCGGACGTCATCAGCAGGGAATACCTACAGGCAAACCTGACATGGAAAATCCACCTGCAATGCCTGACGGTGCGCAGCCGCCTGAATTACCAAACGGGACACCACCGGATAATACAGCTATGGTATAATTTAAACCCCGCTTTTGCGGGGTTTCAGACTGTCGATAAACCCTACTTTTAAGCAGTGAGGAACTTTCACAAGTATTTGGGGCTGCCGCCCCTTGCCCCCGCCAAGCCTTTTGGAAAAAGGCTTGACCGAAAACTTTTAGATTTTTCGCTACGCTCGTTTTTTGAGAAATAAGACTTTTTCTACAAGCTGAAACCCCGCCTTTGCGGGGTTTTGAATTTATAACGGACAAAAATTACAAAAAATCCTAATAAAATATTTAACAAATATCTGAAAAATGTATTTTAGAATAAATAATAAGAGAAAAAATGAATTTTTTGGATTAAAAACTTGCTATTTTCACGAAATTATGTTATAATAATGTATATTATTCTTTTTACAGGAGGTACGATATGGCTTCACACTACGCCTTTTCAAATGTTACACCAGAGATAGAACGATTAGCGTCGCTTTGCGAGGCAAATAACAATATCGTTCCCGAACTGTACACAAAGCACAATGTATTTTGCGGTTTAAGAGATATAAACGGTAAGGGTGTTCTTACAGGGCTTACTGACGTTTCTGAAATCGTATCAAAAAAGGAAATAGACGGTGAGCTTGTACCTTGTGAGGGTGAGCTTTACTATCGAGGAATAAATATTAATGACCTTATCGGCGGATTTATGAAGGATAAGCGTTTTGGTTTTGAAGAAATCGTATATCTGCTCCTTTTTGGAAATTTGCCTGATAAAAAAGAGCTTGAGAATTTTGAAAAGCTTATTGCGGATTACAGACAGCTCCCTTCGTCCTTTGTTCGTGATATTGTTATGAAATCTCCCAGCGAGGATATTATGAACACAATGGCAAGAAGTGTGCTGACCCTTCATGCCTATGACGATAATCCTAACGATTTGAGCATTCCTAATGTTTTAAGACAGTCCTTAGAGCTTATTTCTCTTTTTCCCATGTTAGCGGTTTATTCCTACCAGGCTAAACGCTATTATTTGGATAATAAGGGCTTGATTATTCACCGCCCTAAGAAAAATCTTTCAATTGCTGAAAATATTCTCCACCTTCTTCGCGAGGACAGCTCATATACCGAGCTTGAGGCGAGGGTGTTAGACTTAGCTTTAGTTCTTCACGCAGAACACGGCGGTGGTAACAACTCCACCTTTACAATGCACGTTGTAACTTCGTCAGGTACCGACACATACTCCGCTGTTGCGGCTGCTCTCAGTTCTCTTAAGGGACCTAAGCACGGCGGCGCAAACCTTAAGGTTGTTGAAATGTTTGATGAACTTAAGAGTGTTGTTAAAAATTGGGAAGATGAGGACGAAATCCGCGCTTATCTTGATAAGCTGCTGAACAAAGAGGCTTTTGACAAGAGCGGTCTTATTTACGGTATGGGTCATGCAGTTTATTCTATTTCTGACCCACGTTCCCGTGCATTCAAGGGTTACGTTGAAAAACTTGCAGTTGAAAAGGGCATGGAGAAGGAATTTGCGCTTTATGCCTCTGTTGAGAGATTAGCGGCTGAAGTAATTGCCAAAAAGCGCCGCATTTATAAGGGCGTCAGTGCAAATATCGACTTCTACAGCGGTTTTTGTTATACAATGCTTGGACTTCCGTCTGAGCTTTATACACCTCTCTTTGCTACAGCGAGAATTTCAGGCTGGTCAGCACATAGAATAGAGGAGCTTATAAGCGGCAAGAAGATTATCCGTCCCGCATATATGAATGTTCAGCCCAGAACGGAATACACACCCTTAGCGGAGAGATGATTATTTCTTTTCGTAAAAGCATTCGGCAGCAAACCGCATTCCTGTTATAAAACCGGCAATATAGTTGGCTTTTCCGTTTTCGTATGACAGGTCAAGTCCGCAGTCGAACATCTTTAGTAGCAATTTCCGATTATCTTCGGGTAAAGAATTCTTTAATTCGACGAAAATATCTTCATAAGCATTAGAAATCTGACAATGCTTACTGTTTGGGTCTATTTTCAGGTCAAAGGGACGTATCTTTTCTGTGTAAAAATCTTCTAGGATTGACATAGTAATGCTCCTTTTTGATGTATGATTTTATTATA